>CAZOQL010000058.1:0-15120 GCA_964582005.1 uncultured Flavobacteriaceae bacterium
TTTCCGTCTTTAAAGGACAAAACCGTTTTTAATCTCTTTAAGTTTACTTTAGAAAGATCAATAAAATTAATTTTTGAAGTTAGCTTGTTTAATAAAGGTAAGGTTTTTTCATCGATACTTTTTACCATTAACTCGGCTAAAGCACTTCCTGATAATGAATTAATATCTGGAGAAAAATCGTTGTTTAAATCCCCTTTTATTTTAAATGCTGTGCTATATTTACCCTTTAAGGCTTTTGCAACTGGTGCAATTTTTTGAAATGTTTCTAAGGTATTAAATGAATTGGCAATATCAAATTCGGTAACATCCATATCCAAATCGAAAATTGTAGGTGTTTTTTTGGTATCTACAATACCGTTAAAAACAAATTTTCCACCTAACATGTTAGCTTTGACATTCTTAAAAATTGCCTTTTGATTTTGCAACCGCATAAAGCCAGATACTTGCTCTAATACCAAATTATCATAAACTACTCTTTTTGCATTAATTTGTGTATTGATATCTAAAAATTTCGGAATTTTCAAAGCGCTTATTTCTTCTGATTTTTCAGATGATTTATTCGTTGTACTTTCATTATCGACAATTAAAAAATCGCTTACTATAAAATTAGTTGCTTTTATTACAAAGTTTCCTTTTAGGTTTTTATCATCGAAAATAAAAGCAAATAAATTTTCTATTTTTCCTGTTGCATCTATATCACTTTTACCTGTTTTAGCAATAAACTTGTTCAATAAAATACTATTGGTATTAAATTTTATTCCTGCATCTTTTATGTAAATAGTATTTGCGAAGTCTTCGTTTTTATATTTAAAATTAGTCAAGCTCGCACTACCTTTTGTTGTAATAGCATCAAACTGGTTATTTTTAATGGATTTTTTATCTGCTTTTAAGCTAACATCCGCTTTTAAAATCCCTGCGATATCTTTATCTATATTAATTGGGTAGGTTTTTCGTAAATTTTCTAAATTTAAAACACCTTTAAAACTTGCATCAACGGTAGGATTAGTGGTTAAATTAGTTACCATTCCTTTTGTTTCAAAAGTATCTTGGTCAATCGTGAATTTTAAATCTTTGATATCTAAAAACACATTATTGTTTTTTGTTTTACTAACAATAGCAACATCAAAATTAATATTGGTCATCGTTTTTGGCAAATCGGGATATTTGAATGACGCATTAGTTGTTTTTATCTGAATTGCATATTGAGGAAATTCTTTTTCAGAATTAAATCCTTTTATTTCTCCTTTTACATTAGCAATTCCGTTGGCAGTAACGTTTTTAAAGCTAGAAGAATAAGCACTTGGTATTAAGGATAAAATACTTTTAAATTTAGCTTTTGGCGAGTAAAATTTAATATCGTATTCTTGATTGGCATCATTTACATCAATAAAACCATTAAATACTAAATCTAAATCATTTATGATGGCTTTATTTTCTTTAAACACAAATTTTGAATTTTTAAAATCCATCCCAATAATAGCGTCTAACTTTAAATTTACTTCATTAAAATAAGTAATATTACCTGCTCGAACCATTAAACTATTTACGTTTGTTTTTGTGGTTAAATCGGTTTGAGAAGCGGAAAAATCACCAGATCCTTGATGGTTTACATTCTTTAAATCTACAAACACTTCATTCACTCTATTATCATATAAAATAGTGGTATTTACTAAGGAGTAGCCCTGTAAATCAATTGTAAAACCACCTTTTTGTTCCGAAACAGAATCATTTGAAGCAAGTTTTTCTTTTTGTAAATTGCGAATATCGTAATTTGTCAACCCATTTTTAGCAACTACTAAATTTAAGGAAGCATCCTTTATAATAACATCATCAATACGAATTATCTCATTCTCCTTTTTAAATAATTCTTCTATACTCATTGCAATATAAACGGATTTTGCAAAAAATAAAGTGTCGTTTATAGGTTCTTTGTTTACAATTGTTAAATCATTTATTGTTAAATTAGCATTAGGAAAACGTTTAAATATATTTAAATCTACATCTTGGTAAGATATAGTTACATTCAAATTTTTATTATAATTATCTATTACTTTTTTAACTAAAACATCTTTATATAAATACAGTACCAAAAATGCAACAGCAAATAAAAGTAAGAATACACCTATTATTTTTTTAAATAATTTCATAGCAATATAAGTCCATTTTGTAATTAGAATATAGACATCAAAAATACTACCAAAAAATGATTTTAATAAGTTAGATTTCAATATTTTTTAATTTAATACCAATTGATAAATAATTACGCTACTTTTTAAGTACCTTTGCAACTCAAACCAACAAAAAAAACTACATTTTGATTAATAAAAAATATTACCAATTAATTGATAAAATTAAAGCAGATATTGCAAAAAATGGCGTTGCATCAGATCTAATTGTAAGTGATTTACAAGCATTAAGAATTTTGGTTGTTTCCGAAAACCAACCTTTACTTGCTAAAGTAATACGTTTAACTTTTCAACATTTAGAGGCAAATAAATCTTTTCAAATAGCCATACCAGACGACGAACCTTTTGAAGACGAAAATGGAGAAGAAATTGCACGCGAAGAAGCGACAATAATTGAAGCAGAAAGTTTAGATTATTTATTATCAAATATGACCGACATTTCTAACAAAATGAATGTTACAGATATTAGGGGTTTTGTTGCTTCCTTAAAAGAGCTGGTAGCTTAGTTTTTAAATACGTTTTCAATTTCTACAGGTATTCTTGTTACTTTATATGATTTCGCATCTAATAAACACCGAGTGGATGTTGATTTTGCCAATAAGGTTTCATTTCTAAATATTGCTACTTTTCTAATGGACTTTGCTCCTTTTATAGATACTATCCAAGTTTTTATTTGAATTTTATCATCTAACAATGCTGGTTGTTTTATAGTCTATCTCATGTCGCACAACAACCCAAACAAATTTAGTGTTCATATCATTATTAGATAGTTTTTTCCAATGATTTCCCGACACTTTATTAATCCATTTTAAATACACAATATTATTTACGTGGTTTAATTCGTCTATTTCATCTTTGGTAACTTTATGATGTAAAATAAAAGCCATGTTCAATTAGTTTAAAAAATAAATTTAGTTAAAAACCTGTTCATAACCTAACGAATTTAAGTAGTAAACCTACTAATTTAAACAAGCTTCATTTTGTAGATTTTCTGTAACCAATATACTTCAAAAAATGAGCAACACCAACAAAGCAAAATCGGCATTAATATCTGTATTTCATAAAGATGGCTTAGCACCAATCGTTCAAAAATTAAACGAACTAAATATAACTATTTATTCTACTGGCGGTACTGAAAAATTTATTACAAATTTAGGAATTCCAGTCGTTGCTGTTGAAGACCTTACTTCGTATCCTTCCATTCTTGGCGGAAGAGTTAAAACATTGCATCCAAAAGTATTTGGTGGCATACTAACTAGAAGAAATAATCAAAGTGATGTTTCTCAAATAACGGAATTTGAAATTCCTGAAATAGATATTGTTATTGTAGATTTATATCCCTTTGAAAAAACAGTTGCAAGTGGCGCTTCTGAACAAGATATTATCGAAAAAATTGATATTGGTGGCATTTCACTAATTAGAGCTGCTGCAAAAAATTTTAACGATGTAATTTGCGTTTCTTCTATGGAACAATACGATGAATTTTTAAAAATTATTTCGTCTAATAACGGAATTACCAGCATAGAGCAACGTAAAAAATTCGCTGGTAAATCATTTAATATTTCTAGTCATTATGATACTGCTATATTTAATTACTTTAATAAAAACCACGAAGAAGCTGTATTAAAAATAAGTAAAACTAACGGAAAAGCACTTAGATATGGTGAAAATCCACATCAAAAAGGGTTTTTCTTTGGTGATTTTGATGCTGTTTTTGATAAATTACACGGTAAAGAATTATCCTACAACAATCTTTTAGATGTAGATGCTGCTGTAAATTTAATATTAGAATTTAACCAAAACAAGCCAACTTTTGCCATTTTAAAACACAATAATGCTTGTGGCGTAGCGCAAAGAGAAACTTTACATCAAGCTTATGTAGATGCCTTAGCTGGCGATCCAACTTCCGCATTTGGTGGTGTTTTAATAGCAAACAAAGAAATTGATGTCGATACAGCAAAAGAAATACACAAGTTGTTTTGTGAAGTTGTTATAGCGCCATCCTATCAAGAAGACGCTTTGGAAATATTAAAAGGCAAAAAGAATAGAATTATTTTAATTCAAAAAGAAATTGAATTACCAAAAACAACGGTTAGAACATGTTTAAATGGCGTTCTTGTTCAAGAAAAAGATACTATTACAGATCATAAAAAAATACTTGTGCAAGCAACAAAGCTACATCCATCCGATAAGGAAATAGACGATTTATTATTCGCATCAAAAATTTGTAAAAACACCAAATCAAATACTATTGTTTTGGTAAAAAACAAGCAGTTATTTGCGAGTGGAACAGGACAAACTTCAAGAGTAGACGCTTTAAATCAAGCAATAACAAAAGCAAAACATTTTAACTTTGACTTACAAGGCTCTGTTATGGCAAGTGATGCATTTTTCCCTTTTCCCGACTGTGTAGAAATTGCAGATAATGTAGGAATTACAGCCGTAATTCAACCTGGTGGTTCTATAAAAGATCAATTATCTATAGATTATTGCGATTCTAACAATATAGCAATGGTCTTTACCAAAACACGTCATTTTAAACATTAACAAATTATTTTAATTTGAAGTGCGTTTTAGCTTAAAAAATATACGAAAATTTAGTACCTTTACAAATTATTAACAACTACTTTAAAAACAATAACATACACTATGGGATTATTTGATTTTATGACCGAAGAAATAGCAATTGACTTAGGTACTGCTAATACTTTAATCATTCATAAAGGAAAAGTGGTTATTGATAGCCCATCAATTGTTGCAATTGATCGTAACAACCCTAAAAAATTACTCGCAGTTGGTAAGGAAGCACGATTAATGCAAGGAAAAACACATAGTAATATTAAAATAATTAGACCATTAAAAGATGGTGTAATTGCAGATTTTGAAGCTTCAGAACAAATGATAAAGGAGTTTATTCGTCAAATTCCAACTATTAAAGGTCGTTTTTTTTCACCATCATTACGTATGGTAATATGTATTCCGTCAGGAATTACCGAAGTTGAAAAACGTGCCGTAAGAGATTCTGCACAACATATGCGTGGTACCGATATTTACCTAATTTACGAACCAATGGCTGCTGCAATTGGTATTGGCATAGATATTATGGAACCTAAAGGGAATATGATTATTGATATAGGTGGCGGAACTACCGAGATTGCAGTTATTGCTCTTGGTGGTATTGTTTGTGACAAGTCTGTAAAAGTAGCTGGCGATGTTTTTACCAATGACATCTCTTATTATTTAAGAACACAACATAATTTATATGTTGGTGAACATACTGCCGAACGTATAAAAATTGAAGTTGGTGCTGCTACCGAAGATTTAGAAACTCCACCAGATGATCTGCTGGTTCAAGGAAGAGATTTATTGAGTGGCAAACCAAAACAGATTCAAATTTCTTACCGAGAAATTGCCAAAGCTTTAGATAAATCAATCTTACGCATTGAAGATGCTGTAATGGAAACACTATCAAATACGCCACCTGAATTATCTGCCGATATTTACAATACAGGTATTTATTTAGCTGGTGGCGGATCTATGTTAAGAGGTTTGGATAAACGTTTATCTAGAAAGACAGATTTACCTGTTTATTTAGCAGAAGACCCTTTAAAAGCAGTTGTAAGAGGTACGGGTATTGCTCTTAAAAATTTAGATAAGTATAAAAATGTACTCATGAAATAATTTTTATTTCAAAATTAAATAGTATCTTAAATAATGCAGTTAATAATTTCATTTTTAATACGAAATAAGTTCTTTTTATTATTCTTGTTTCTTCAAATTATTGCGTTATCTCTAACTATTCAAAGCCATTCATACCATCGCAGCAAGTTTATTAACTCCTCTAATTTCATTACTGGCGGAATTTATAGTAACTTTAATGCGATAAATGATTATTTTTATTTAAAAAAACATAATGAACAGTTAGCAACAGAAAATACTACGTTGAAAAACTTATTATCTCAAAATAATAAAAAAACTCTTGCTACGACTTTTACTGCATTAGATTCTCTTATTTACCAGCAAAAGTACACGTATATCCATGCGGAAATAAGTAAAAATGATTTTACTAAAAGCAATAATTTTCTCACATTAAATAGAGGTAAAAATGACGGTTTAACCTCAGAACTAGGCGTTATTACTAGTAAAGGAATTATAGGCATTACAACAAATACATCTGCAAAATACGCTACAGTTATGTCCATTTTAAATAAAAACTCTAGAATAAATGCTAAACTAAAAAATAATGCTCATTTTGGCACACTAACCTGGAATGGGAAAGATTATAACACATTGCAATTTGAAGATGTTCCAATACAAGCAAATATTAAAATAGGCGATACCATTATTACTGGTGGGAAATCTACCATTTTTCCCAAAGGCATTTTAATTGGTCAAATAAAAGATTTTAACGTACAAAAAAATAAATATCAAATTATTAATATCCAATTATTTAATGACATGAGTGCTTTGAATTATGTTAATGTAATTACAAATTTAGACAAATTAGAAATTAAATCTCTAGAAAAAAGTAATGACTAATACTGTTTTAAAATATAGCTTTTTGTTTGTATTTCTAATACTTCTACAGGTATTAATATTTAACAATGTCTTATTTTTGGGATATCTTAATCCTATTATTTATATTTTATTTATTTTTTCTTACCCTATTAAGAAAAACAAAACAATCTTACTGATAGTAAGTTTTTTTTTAGGTTTGAGTATTGATTTTTTTTCAAATTCAGGTGGTAGCAATGCAGCTGCAACTTTATTTATTGCCTATTTTAGATTACCTATACTTCATATGGTTCAAAATAAATCTGATTTTGATTATTTACTTTTTGACATTAAAAAATTACCTTTTGTTCAAAAAACAATATATATAATCTCTCTAACTTTTATACACCACTTTATCTTATTCTTTCTTGAGTATTATAAATTTTATAAATTTGGCGAACATTTAAGTACCGTATTATTAACTAGCCTTTTTACTAGCCTATTAATAGGGTTTAGTATTTCATTATTTTTTAAAAATACAAAATCCTAAATAATGAAAGTTAGAGGTAATTTATTGATTTTTTTTACGATAATTACTGGTATTGTATTTATAGTACGTTTATTTTACCTTCAAGTACTGTCTAATAAATATCATAAAGCCGCTGAAGAAATTGCTGTCAAAAAGAAAATAATCTATCCTGAAAGAGGTTATATTTACGATAGAAACGGTAAATTATTAGTTGCAAATCAAACTTCATATGATGTAATGATAATACCAAGAGAAGTAACCGCTTTAGATACATTACAATTTTGTGAATTGTTAAAAATTACTAAAAAAGACTTTTTAATAAAATACCATAGAGCAAAAAGGTATTCACCTAGATTACCTTATGTTTTTGTAAAACAATTATCTAAAGAAAATTATGCATTCTTACAAGAAAAAATGTACAAATTTAATGGTTTTTATATCCAAAAAAGATCTATTAGAAATTACCCTATTAAACATGCAGCAAATGTTTTAGGTTATATTAGCGAAGTAAATCAAGCCTTACTAAAAAAAGACTCCTATTACCAACAAGGTGAATTAATTGGATTAACAGGTGTTGAAAAACAATACGAAAAAGAATTAAGAGGCATTAAAGGCGTAAAACGTTTCCAGAAAGACAAACACAATAAAATTATTGGTCCATATAAAAATGGAAGCCTTGATACTTTATCCATTCTAGGCAACGACCTCACATTAACTTTAGATATTGATTTACAATCATATGGAGAGAAATTAATGACTAATAAGAGAGGTGCAATAATAGCAATAGAACCCGCAACAGGTGAAATTTTAGCCTTAGTAACTGCTCCAAGCTATGATCCTAATTTGATGGTTGGAAGAAAACGAGCTAAATATTCTACATTATTTTTAAAAGATTCTATTAATAAACCAATGTTTGATCGTGGTTTAAAAGGACAATATGCGCCTGGTTCACCTTTCAAAATTGTTAACGCGCTAATTGGTCTTCAAGAAGAAGTGATAACTACAGAAACTAAATTCACATGCCATCACGGGTATAGATACGGACAAAGAACAGTTGCGTTTATGAAATGTCATTGTGGTTCTTATGGCAAAGTGGGTTTTACCAAAGCAATCTATAATTCCTGCAATAGTTATTTTGCAAACACCTATAGAAAAATTATTGAAAAGCAAGATAACCCTTCCAAAGGAATGGATGTATGGGGAAACCACGCAAAGAGTTTTGGCTTAGGAAATTATTTAGGTGTTGATTTACCTGTTGGCGATAAAGGTCGCATACCAAATGGTGCATTCTACAACAAATATTACCCTAGCTTTACTTGGCGCGCCACAAGTACAATATCAAACGCTATTGGTCAAGGAGAAGTAGAAACCACACCAATCCAATTGGCTAATATGACAGCCGCAGTTGCTAATAGAGGTTTTTATTTCACACCACATATCGTAAAAAAAATAAAAAATAAAAAATTGAGCAGTAATTTTACTACTCCAAAATTTACAACTATAGATAAAAAATACTATGAACCTGTAATCAATGGCATGCTTGATGTATTTAAAAAAGGTACGGGAAAATCTGCTAAAGTAAAAGGTCTAGATATATGTGGTAAAACAGGAACTGTACAAAATTATATCATACGTAATGGAGAGAAAATTTCTATGGCTGATCATTCTATATTTATTGCCTTTGCCCCTAAAGATAATCCGAAAATTGCTATTGCTGTTTTTATAGAAAATGGAGGGTATGGATCAACATATGCCGCACCAATAAGTAGTTTAATGATTGAAAAATATTTATTTGGTAAAACACAAAAACCATATCAAGAAAAACGAATGTTTAAGGATAGTCTTCTTTTAAAAGAATATAAAAAATTATTACCAATAAATAATACCTTAAATTAATTGAGAAATTCTAATAGTAATATAAATAAAATAGATGTAAAATTAATTATTCTTTATTTAATTTTAATTTTTATTGGATGGATAAATATTTATTCCGCATCAAAAACCGATATACATTATGAGTTATTAGATTTTTCTTCTAAATACGGAAAACAACTACTTTGGATAGGAGCTAGCTTACTTTCCATTATAGTAATTCTATTTATTGATACGAGGTTTTACATACAGTTTTCAGGGGTTTTCTATATACTAGCCTTACTTTCTTTAATTGGTTTATTTCTGTTTGGCAAAACAATTAATGGCGCAACTTCTTGGTACGCTATTGGTGGAATGACCATACAACCTACCGAGTTTGCTAAAATTGCAGTAGCTTTAGGAATAGCCAATTTAATAGGCGACAAACAATTTGATCTATTATTAATTAAAAATCAAATAAAAGCCTTTATATTATTAATTATTCCTTCAATACTTATTATTTTACAACCAGATCCAGGTTCTGCTTTGGTTTATTTATCGTTTTTCTTCGTTTTTTATAGAGAAGGCTTACCAAAATATTATATTGTGCTATCTGCAATACTAATACTTACAGCTATCTTTTTAATAAAGTATGGATACCTTCTAATTCTATTCATTTCATTTGTACTTTTTTTATTTTTTTTATTTACAACCTACACCAAAAAAATACATTTATTTAGAAAATATTGGATATCCTATATTGTAATCTTTTTAACATATGTCACCTTTATTTTCGCAACCTTTTATACCTTTAAAAATCTCTTACCAGAAAGGCACGTTAATCGAATTGAATTGGTATTAAATATTGTAAAAGACACTAAAGGGAAAGGGTATAATATTGAACAATCTAAAATTGCAATTGGATCGGGTGGCTTTTTTGGAAAAGGGTTTTTAGAAGGCACACAAACAAAAGGTGACTTTGTTCCAGAACAACATACCGATTTTATTTTTAGTACTGTAGGCGAAGAATGGGGTTTTTTAGGAAGCAGTATTGTAATTATTCTATTTATTCTATTTATACTACGTATAATTCAAATAGCAGAATTACAAAAATCTAAATTTAGTCGTATTTATGGCTATAGTATTGCCTCTATTTTTTTCATCCATTTTACAATAAATATAGGTATGGTTATTGGCATCCTTCCAACTATAGGTATTCCATTGCCCTTTTTTAGTTATGGTGGCTCTTCCATTTTAGCATTTACAATCTTATTATTTATTTTTATTAGATTAGATGCTAACCGAGTTAATGAATGGTAATTTTATAGCAAAAAAAAACTATCTAAAAAAGATAGTTTTTCTATATAACAGATAGTTTTGTTATTTAAATAGCAACAACCATTTTAGTTAACTTAGATTTTAAGTTACCTGCTTTACTTTTATGAATAATATTATTTTTTGCTAACTTATCAATCATAGAAATAATTGAAGGTAATTTTTTTGTAGCAACTTTTTTATCTGTTTCTACACGTAAATCACGTATCGCATTACGCGTACTTTTATGTTGTAACTTATTACGCAATCTTTTTGCATTGTTACTTCTAATTCTCTTAATTGCTGACTTGTGATTTGCCATTTTATTTATTTTTTATTTTGTAGCCCGTAGGGGAGTCGAACCCCTCTTTCCAGGATGAAAACCTGAGGTCCTAACCGATAGACGAACGGGCCTTAATTATATTGTTTCAAAATCGAATGCAAATTTAATTCATTTTTTTAAACTAGCAAGTACTTTTTTAAAAAAATTAATATGCTTTTGCAAATAATACTCTTTTTCCCGAAGGACTCCCTGTTAAAACACACTTACCTTCTTCATTTTCAACATCTAATGCAATACATCTAATAGTAGCTTTTGTTAATTTTTTAATTTCTTTTTCCGTTTCTATTGTTCCATCCCAATGTGCCGAGATAAAACCTCCCTTATTCTTAAGCACATTTTTAAACTCATCAAAGCTATCCACTTTAGTTATATGGTTATTTCTAAAAGTTAAAGCTTTTTCATATAAACTAACTTGTATCTCCTTTAACAGGGTTACTATCTTAGAACTCAACTCTTCTTGAGGCACAAACTCTTTCGTTAAAGTATCTCTACGTGCTAATTCTACAGTTCCGTTCTCTAAATCTCTTGGGCCAATCCCTATTCTTAATGGCACTCCTTTTAATTCATATTCCGCAAATTTAAAACCAGGTTTATGTGTGGTTCTATCATCAAATTTAACAGATACTTCAAGACTTTTTAATTCATTCATCATCTTATTTGCCACAATAGAAATAGCTGCTAATTGCTCCTCATTTCTATGTATCGGTATAATAACCACTTGAATTGGAGCTAAATTAGGAGGTAAAACTAAGCCATTATCATCAGAATGTGTCATTACTAAAGCTCCAATCAATCGAGTTGTAACTCCCCAAGAAGTTGCCCATACATATTCTTGTTTCCCTTCTTTCGTTGTAAATTTAACATCAAATGCTTTAGCGAAATTTTGCCCTAGAAAATGAGAAGTCCCAGCCTGTAACGCTCTACCGTCTTGCATCAAAGCCTCCACTGTAAAAGTACTTAAGGCTCCACCAAAACGTTCATTTTCGGTTTTTTCCCCTTTTATAACTGGCATTGCCATAAAATCTTTCATAAAGGTTGCATAAATATCATGCATCTGCTTTGCTTCTATCAAAGCTTCTCCTTTTGTGGCATGCGCTGTATGACCTTCTTGCCATAAAAACTCCGCAGTTCTTAAAAATAATCGTGTACGCATTTCCCAACGCATCACATTTGCCCATTGATTGATTAATATAGGTAAATCTCTATAAGACTGAATCCATTTACGATACGAGTCCCAAATGATAGTTTCAGATGTTGGTCTTATAATTAACTCCTCTTGTAATTTAGCCTTTTCATCAACGACAATCTCTCCATTTTCATCTGTTTTTAAGCGATAATGCGTTACAACAGCACATTCTTTTGCAAATCCCTCTACATGACTTGCTTCTTTTGTAAAGTATGACTTTGGAATTAATAATGGAAAATATGCATTTTCATGTCCTGTTTCTTTAAACATCTTATCTAACTCCGCTTGCATTTTTTCCCAAATAGCATATCCGTAAGGCTTGATTATCATCATACCTCTAACGCCTGAATTTTCAGCTAAATCAGCCTTTACAACCAACTCATTGTACCATTTAGAATAATCTTCACTCCTTTTTGTTAATTTTTTACTCATTTTTTATATTTGGCATAAAATTTGTGAATATAAAAACAATCATTTTTATGTTGCAAAACTACTTTATTTTTGTAACTTTAAACAATAAATACCACTAGATTATGAAACTTTTGCATTTTATCCAAACTAAATTAACAATCCTATCCTTTTTAGGTTTTTTGTTACTAACATTTTCCGCTTGTAGTACTTATCAAACAGTAACAGATAATGATGGAATATACAATTCCGAAGAGGCAACTCCAACTAAAAGCATAGCAGCTGAATCAAATAAATTTACCGATTTTTTTAACAGTAAATACGACACTTATGATGTAAACGGAACCGAAGTCTTTACCGATATCGATAATTATTCTTCTAATTTACATTACGATGACGCTCCGCTAAATAACACTTCTAATTTTGATTATGACAACCCTGCTTGGGAAGATACAGATAATGTTGAAGTTAATATTTACAACTTTGGTAATCGAGGTTTTTATTCTCCTTTTTATTACAATAGATGGCATAGACCCTTTTATGGCTCATTTTATAATGGCTTTCATAACCCATTTTACTCTAATTGGTATGGCGGTTATTTTTATAGTGGCTTTTACAATCCATATTCTTTCGGATATTGCCCTCCTTTTATTGGAAACGGGTTTTATTCTTCTAGAGATTATACGTATGGAAGAAGATTTTCTAGGAATAGTAATTTAAACCACTTACCTTCAGCAAGAAATAATTCCAATAGAAGATTAATTAGTAGAAGCATAAATTTAACTAGTAGAACTCTTAGAAATTCATCTACAATAAGATCTACTAGAAACTTATCATCTCCTAGAACTAACACAAGAACAATTAGAAACCCACGCTCAATTGTAAGTCCTAATACAAGAACAATTAGGAATAGTACCGGTACTAGAAATGCAAATTCTACAAGAATAATTAGAAAGTCTCGTAAAACTGTAAGTCCAAGAAGAAACAATACTAGTACCAGAACAAGAAATAGTTCAACAAGAAGTTATACGCCACGAAGTTCGTCTTCAAGAAGTTCTTCAACACGTAGTAGCTCGTCTTCAAGAAACTCATCAAAATCTGGACGTTCTAGAAGGTAAAAAAACAAATTATTTCGCATCACATATTTACAAATTTAATAGTAAAAACACGTCTTATAATTATGATAAAAAAACAAATAACAACCCTGATTTTTTTAGTAATAGCAATACTTTCCTATTCTCAGGTTAGAAATTACGATGATACTGCTTTATTGTTTTCTCAAGAAAATATAAACGGAACAGCAAGATATACTGCAATGAGTGGGGCGTTTGGAGCAATTGGTGGTGATTTGTCTGCGGCTAATATTAATCCTGCTGGTTTAACGTTCTTTAATAGCTCGGAAGCCTCGTTTACGTTAGCACATAATAAAATTGATTTTAATACCTCATTTTATAACGCACAAAATAATTTTAATAATAAAAGCTTGAAATTTGCACAAGCAGGTGGCGTTTTAGTTTTTGAAACTAATTCTAAAAATTGGAATAAATTCGCCATTGGAATAAATATTACATCTGTAAATGATTTTAATTCAAAATATAGAGTCGTAGGAAATAGCAACCACTCCAATGAATCCTATTTTATAGACCCCGATCCAAATTTCGAATTATACAATAATGTAACTTCGCAAATAATGGAAAATAGTACCTTAGGCAATAATTATAAAACTACATTTAGTTTAGCAAGTAAGTTTAATAAATATTTGAGTTTTGGTTTTTCTTTAGTAGCAAATTCAATAAATTACACACAATACATAAATATACAAGAGAATAGTACAGATATTAATAACGAAATTTTTCAAGGTGAGTTAGAACAAAGACTGTATTTAAATGCCGAAGGTTTTGGAGTGAATTTAGGAGTTATTGCAAAACCAACAAAAAATTTACGTTTAGGTCTTTCATTTCAAACACCAACTTATTATAACATAAACGAAGAGTTTAAAGAAGATATTAATATTGATTTGAGTAACTCCGGAACAATTTCATCTTTTGATGATAGTTTGTTTGATTATAATTTAAAAACCCCAAGTAAAACAACAGCTAGTTTTGCTTATATATTTGGAAAATCTGGCTTAATAAGTGCTGATTATACTTTTAAAGATTATAGTGCCATTAAACTTAAACCCAATAATGATTTTAACGATTTAAATCAAAATTTAAACCAAAATTTAAAAGCTACAGGACAATGGCGAATAGGTGGTGAATATAGATTAAAACAAATAAGCTTAAGAGCTGGTTATTTTACAGAAAATAGTTCTTATAAAAACACTTCTTTTTCAAATTTAAAAGAAGGTTATTCATTAGGTTTAGGATTTAAAATTTTCAGAAAAACAAAATTAGACTTGTCTTATAATAAAACGACAACAAATGATCATTATTATTATTTGAATACGCCAAATCCAATTAAAATTGACCAGACAAAAAGCAAAGTATTAGCAACCTTAACTATTGATTTATAATACTTTAATTTCTTTTAATAAAAAGGTTTATTTTTTAAAAAAATAAACCTTTTTTATATAGTAAAATATTTTTTGTACCTTTAACACGTTAACAAACCATATTATTAACCAAAACATAACTAAATGAAAAAAATATTAGCTTTTATTGTGTTACTTTTATTTCTACTTCTATTATGGTGGAGTAAGCCATTTTATCAAAAATGTTGTGGAAATGAAAATAACAATGAAAAACAAACCAAAAAAACTTCAATTATTAAAAAAGACGGACCGCTTGTCTATAATTGGAATTCAAGT
>CAZOQL010000059.1:0-6137 GCA_964582005.1 uncultured Flavobacteriaceae bacterium
TAAAATTATGGCACATAAAAAAGGTGTAGGTAGTTCGAAAAATGGTAGAGAATCAGAATCGAAACGATTAGGTGTAAAAATATTTGGTGGACAAGCTGCTTTAGCAGGTAATATTATTATCCGTCAAAGAGGTACAAAACACCACCCAGGTGAAAATGTTTATATGGGAAAAGACCATACATTACATGCTCAAATTGATGGTTTGGTAAAATTTACCAAAAAAAGAGATAACAAATCGTATGTTTCTATTGTTGCTTTTGAAGCTTAATTAGAAACTTTAAATATTAAAAAAGCCTTTTACAATTATTGTAAAAGGCTTTTTTTTTGTAGTAATCATTTTATTTAGACTTGTAAAACGCCCATATTAAAAGCTTTTGTAATAGGTGCGTGATTAGCTGCTTCAATTCCCATAGAAATCCATTTTCTAGTATCTAGTGGATTTATTATTGCATCTGTCCAAATTCTACTTGCAGCATAATATGGAGAGATTTGGGCATCATAACGAGCTTTAATTTTATTAAAAAGAGCATCTTCTTGCTTTTTTGTTATGGTTTCTCCTTTTTTCTTTAAAGAAGCAGTTTCAATCTGTAACAATACCTTTGCTGCCGAGGCACCACTCATTACTGCCAAATTTGCACTAGGCCAAGCTACTATTAATCTTGGGTCGTAGGCTTTACCACACATAGCATAATTCCCTGCGCCATAAGAATTCCCAATAATAATCGTAAATTTTGGTACAATAGAATTGCTAACAGCATTCACCATTTTGGCGCCATCTTTAATAATACCAGCATGTTCTACTTTACTACCAACCATAAAGCCAGTAACGTCTTGTAAGAATACTAACGGAATTTTTTTCTGATTACAGTTCGCTATAAATCGGGTAGCTTTATCGGCACTTTCATTATAAATAACGCCTCCAAATTGCATTTCTCCTTTGGAGTTTTTGACCATTAAACGTTGGTTTGCAACAATACCAACTGCCCAACCATCAATTCTTGCATAAGCGCAAATAATGGTTTTCCCATAATCTTCTTTATATTGTTCTAACTCGGAATTATCAACAATCCTTTTTATGATTTCTAACATATCATAAGGTTTATGACGTAATTCAGGTAAGATTCCAAAAATTTCTTCTGGATTAAGTTTCGGTTTAGTAGTTTTTATTCGGTTATAACCAGCTTTATCAAAATCACCAATTTTAGCGATTAATTTTTTAATTTTGTCCAACGCATCTTTATCATTTTTTGCTTTGTAGTCGGCAACACCAGATATTGTATTATGTGTTGTAGCTCCACCAAGTGTTTCGTTATCAACACTTTCTCCGATAGCAGCTTTTACTAAATAACTGCCAGCTAAGAAAATACTAGATGTTTTATCTACCATTATAGCTTCATCGCTCATAATAGGTAAATAAGCGCCACCAGCTACGCATGAACCCATAACGGCAGATATTTGCGTAATTCCCATACTACTCATATGTGCATTGTTTCTAAAAATACGCCCAAAATGTTCTTTGTCAGGAAAAATCTCATCTTGCAATGGTAAAAAAACACCAGCACTATCTACCAAATAGATAATTGGTAGTCTGTTTTCCATGGCAATTTCTTGAGCTCTCAAATTCTTTTTTCCTGTAATAGGAAACCAAGCGCCAGCTTTAACCGTTGCATCATTGGCAACAACAATACATTGTTTACCTGAAATATATCCAATTTTAACCACAACTCCAGCCGAAGGACAACCGCCATGTTCTTCGTACATTCCGTCTCCAGCAAAAGTAGCTATTTCAATAGTGTTGTCTTTATCCAGTAGATAATCAATACGTTCTCTTGCGGTCATCTTACCTTTAGCACGATGTTTTTCCATACGTTTTTCTCCGCCACCTTTATAAACGTGTAGCAATTTCTTTTTAAGTTCAGAAACTAATAATTTATTATAATCTTCATTTTTATTGAAATTGATATCCATTTATTTTGCTTTTAGCAAAGGTAGTATAAAAGTTTTAATATTTTTTTGATAAAAAGGATTCGATACTATTTTTTTTTTGGCATTGACTTTAATATTAATAGTATATTGCGTAATATTATGCGTGCATACTATTTTTAAATTTTATAAAGTAATGATAATGACTAAATATAAACACATTTTTGAACCTTTAGATTTAGGTTTTACTACTTTAAAGAACCGAATTTTAATGGGTTCTATGCATACAGGTTTAGAAGAAAAAAAAGATGGTTTTAATAGAATGGCAGCTTTTTATTCCGAGCGTGTAAAAGGCGGAGTAGGTTTAATTGTAACTGGTGGAATAGCTCCAAATGTACAAGGTATGGTGAAGCCTTTTTCGGCTAAAATGACTACAAAAAAACACGTTACTCAGCATAAAATAGTAACGGATGCCGTACATAAAGAAGGCGGTAAAATATGCATGCAAATTTTACATACTGGTAGATATGCTTATCATCCATTAGCAGTTTCGGCATCTGCAATAAAATCCCCTATTAGTCCTTTTAAGCCTTTTAAATTAAAAGAATCAGGAATACAACGCGTAATAAGAGATTTTGTTACTACTTCAAAATTAGCCAAAGAAGCAGGTTATGATGGTGTAGAAATAATGGGTTCCGAAGGTTATTTAATCAACCAATTTATAGTAATTAAAACAAATAAAAGAAAGGATAAATGGGGCGGAAAATATGAAAACAGAATTCGACTTGCTATTGCTTTAGTGAAACAAGTTAGAGAAGCAGTTGGGGTAAATTTTATCATTATTTATCGTTTATCCATGTTAGATTTAGTGGAAAAAGGTAGTTCTTGGGAAGAGGTAGTGCAATTAGCAAAAGAAGTTGAAAAAGCTGGAGCAACCATCATAAATACAGGTATTGGTTGGCATGAATCTAGAATTCCTACCATTGCAACATCAGTACCTAGAGCAGCATTTACTTGGGTTACTAAAAAAATGAAAGAAGAAGTGTCCATTCCGTTAATTACGTCAAACCGTATCAATATGCCAGAAACTGCGGAACATGTTTTGGCACAAGGACATGCCGATATGATTTCAATGGCGAGACCTTTTTTAGCAGATCCAAATTGGGTAAATAAAGCGAAAGCGAATAAAGACGATGAAATTAATACTTGTATTGCTTGTAATCAAGCTTGTTTAGATCACGTTTTTGAAAGAAAAATAGCAAGTTGTTTGGTTAACCCTAGAGCTTGCCATGAAACGATTTTAAATTATGATAAAACAAATATTATTAAAAAAGTTGCTGTTATTGGCGCAGGCCCAGCAGGAATGGCAGCAGCAACTATTGCGGGACAACGTGGTCATCAAGTAACTCTGTTTGATAAAGAACATGAAATTGGTGGGCAATTTAATGTTGCTAAGAAGATACCAGGTAAAGAAGAATTTTATGAAACCATACGTTATTTTAAAAAGCAATTAGAACTACACAATGTAAATGTGAAATTAAAAACCAATGTTTCTATGGATAGTTTATCCAAAGATAATTTTGATGAAATAATACTAGCAACAGGAATTACACCTAGATTGCCAAAAATTAATGGTATAGAACATAAAAAAGTATTGACTTACTTAGATGTTTTAAAGCATAAAAAACCAGTTGGTAAACGTGTAGCTGTTATTGGCGCTGGAGGAATTGGTTTTGATGTTGCAGAGTATTTAGCACACCAAGGCGAAGCAACTTCACAAAACATAGATGCTTGGCTTAAAGAATGGGGAATTGATAAAACCTTAAAATCTAGAGCAGGAATTGAAAATGTAGCATATGAAATAGAACCTTCACCAAGAGAAATATTTATGTTTAAGCGAAGTAAAGGTAAATTTGGTCATAAATTAGGCAAAACTACAGGTTGGATTCATCGTTCAACATTAAAGAAAAAGAAAGTACAATTTATTAATGAAGTACAATACACTAAAATTGATGATGTAGGGTTACATTACACCCAAAATGGAGAAGAAAAACTATTAGAAGTAGATTCCATTGTAATTTGTGCTGGACAAATGCCATTGAAGAAATTATTAGAGCCTTTAACGGAAAAAGGAATGAAAGTTCATGTAATTGGTGGTGCTGATTTCGCATCAGAATTAGATGCCAAAAGAGCAATTAAACAAGGCTGTGAATTAGCTGCAAAATTATAAAAGGAGTGAAAAATGTATTATCTTCGCACTTTAAAATAAACAAACCAAACTATGTCAGACGATAAAAAAGTAATTTTTTCAATGTCCGCACTTAGCAAAAGCTACGATGGCGGAAATAAACAAGTATTAAAAAACATCTATTTAAGTTTCTTTTATGGAGCAAAAATTGGAATTTTAGGTCTAAACGGATCGGGTAAATCTACTTTAATGAAAATTATTGCAGGTATCGAGAAAAACTACCAAGGTGATGTAACGTTTGCACCTAGTTATACCGTTGGATATTTATCGCAAGAACCAGAACTAGACGAAACTAAAACGGTCATAGATATTGTAAAAGAAGGTGTTGCCGAAACAGTTGCCGTTTTAGATGAATATAATAAAATAAACGACATGTTTGGCTTAGAAGAGGTTTATTCTGATGCCGATAAGATGGAAAAATTAATGAACCAACAAGCCGTTCTACAAGATAAAATTGATGCTTTAGGCGCTTGGGAATTAGACACTAAATTAGAGATAGCCATGGATGCGTTGCGTACTCCTGAAGGCGATACACCTATTAAAAATCTTTCGGGTGGTGAGCGAAGAAGAGTTGCACTTTGTAGATTATTATTGCAACAGCCAGATGTTTTATTATTGGATGAGCCAACGAATCACTTAGATGCAGAATCGGTACATTGGTTAGAACATCATTTATCGCAATATAAAGGAACCGTTATAGCAGTAACACACGATAGGTACTTTTTAGATAATGTAGCTGGTTGGATTTTAGAATTAGATAGAGGTGAAGGAATACCTTGGAAAGGAAACTATTCTTCTTGGTTGGAGCAAAAAACCGATAGAATGGCAAAAGAAGATAAACAAGCTTCGAAACGTCAAAAAACCTTAGAACGTGAGTTAGAATGGGTCCGTCAAGGTGCAAAAGGAAGGCAGAGTAAATCTAAAGCACGTTTGGCTAATTATGAAAAATTATTAAATCAAGATCAAAAAAAGGTAGAAGAAAAATTAGAAATATATATACCAAATGGACCAAGATTAGGAACGAACGTGATTGACGCTATTGGTGTTTCTAAAGCATTTGGAGATAAGTTGTTATATGATGATTTGAATTTTAATTTACCTCCAAACGGAATAGTTGGTATTATTGGACCAAATGGTGCTGGTAAAACCACTATTTTTAAAATGATAATGGGTGAAGAAAAGCCTGACAAAGGAGAATTTAAAGTTGGTGACACTACAAAAATTGCTTATGTAGATCAACGTCACTCTAATATTGATGTAGAAAAAACAATTTGGGAAAACTTTGCCGATGCACAAGAAATGATAATGATGGGCGGAAAAATGGTGAATTCGAGAGCTTATTTGAGTCGCTTTAATTTTAGTGGTTCCGAACAAAATAAAAAAGTATCGATGCTTTCTGGTGGTGAACGTAATCGATTGCATTTAGCAATGACTTTAAAAGAAGAAGGTAACGTTTTGTTATTAGATGAGCCAACCAATGATTTAGATGTAAATACACTAAGAGCATTAGAAGAAGGTTTAGAAAATTTTGCAGGATGTGCTGTTGTAATTTCTCATGATAGATGGTTTTTAGATCGTATTTGCACACATATTTTAGCTTTTGAAAGCGATAGTTCGGTTTACTATTTTGAAGGTTCTTTCTCAGAATACGAAGAGAATAAGAAAAAACGTTTAGGCGGTGATTTAATGCCAAAAAGAATTAAGTATAAGAAGCTAATTAGATAAAGTTATACTTGTATTTTATAAAATTTAAAAATATCGGCTTTAGGTCGATATTTTACTATAGAACTACTTTTTAAAATTAATTATCGCCTTATTTACCGATAATTGTAATTATCGTCTATTTTAACGATATGTTAAATTATCGTCTTATTTGCCGATATTTTTGGTTGTTTCTAATAAAAAGAATATTTTTGTATAAAATAAAAAATATGACAAGTATTTTAACAGGCGATATTATTAATTC
>CAZOQL010000059.1:6237-15113 GCA_964582005.1 uncultured Flavobacteriaceae bacterium
TTTTATCAATATAAAGTAAAAAATACTACATGGTAGCATTTGTAATTAAATTAATACTAGCACATATTTTAGGAGATTTTATATTTCAGCCAACAAAATGGGTTAAAGATAAAGAGGCTAAAAAGCACAAATCAAAATATTTATATTTTCATATTTTAGTACATTTAATTGTATTGTTAGTAGTATTACAATTTGATGTCACCTATTGGATTGGTATCATAATAATAGGGGTTTCTCATTATGTAATTGATTTAATAAAACTACATGTGCAAACAGATACAAATAAACGAATCCTTTTTCTCATAGATCAAATACTACATTTAGGTATTATCCTATTAGTTGTTAACTATTATAATCAAGGAATGATAAGTTTTGATTTTTTGTTTAATCAGAAATTTCATTTATTTTGTATTACTTTGTTATTGGTAACAAAAGTTGTTTCTGTAAGTATAGATATAATGATTTCAAAATGGAAAATTGAACATGATAACGCTATAGATTCTTTAGAAAATGCGGGTTCTTACATTGGTATGATAGAACGATTACTCATCGTATTCTTCGTAATTTTAGGGCATTGGGAAGGCGTTGGTTTTTTATTAGCAGCAAAATCTATTTTTAGATTTGGAGATTTGACCAATGCAAAAGATAGAAAGTTAACCGAATATATTTTAATAGGAACTTTGTTGAGTTTTGGTTTTGCAATGGTAATTGGACAATTGTTTTTAGAGATAATTAAAATGCTATAAAAAACAATCTACAAAGTCGGCTAACATATGTAAAAGTAACCCAATGGCAATAATGCGAGTTTTTGTAAAAAATAAACCAACAAAATAAAAGCCAATGGCAATATAGGAATGTAACGGATGAAAATTAATACTACATCTATTAGGGTCAAAAATTGGCGAAGCAAGTAAATGGTCTAGATCAACCAACATAGTAGAAATGAAGATAACATAAATTACAAGCCATTTTTCTCTAAAAAATAAAAAAGAAATTAGTGCAGGAAAAATAAAATGTAATCCGTAATGAATAAAAAACTTTAAAGTCATAAGGCAAAAGTAGACAACTAACATTAGAATTCATTCTAAAAAGCAAAATAAGGAAGAAATATGAAAATAGCAATTATCGGTGGTGGAGCAGCAGGTTTTTTTTCGGCAATAAATGCCAAAATAAATTATCCAGAGGCAAGTGTAACTATTTTTGAAAAGACAAATAAAATTTTATCGAAAGTTAAAGTTTCTGGCGGTGGAAGATGTAACGTTACTAATGGATGCACTTCCATAAAAGAACTCGTCTTGGCATACCCTAGAGGTGGCAAAGAATTGAAAAAAGCATTTACCACTTTTAGCACCAAACATGCATTTGAATGGTTTGAATCTCATGGTGTTCCACTAATGATTCAGGCAGATAATTGTGTGTTTCCACAATCTCAAAATTCTCAAAGTATTATAGATTGTTTTTTAAACGAAGTAACTAAATTACAAATTGAAATTGCTTATAAAAAAGGAGTGAACTCCATTCAATCTATCAACGATAAGTTAGAATTATTATTTACAGATGATACCAAAGTACTATTTGATACAGTTATTGTTACAACTGGCGGTTCTCCCAAAAGAAAAGGTTTAGATTGGTTAGAAAAATTAGGACATAAAATAGAAAATCCAGTACCATCATTGTTTACGTTTAATATGCCAGACGAATCTATTACCAATTTAATGGGAATTGTAGTAGAGAAAGCTATGGTAAGTATTCAAGGAACAAAATTAAAATCTAGCGGACCATTACTAATCACACATTGGGGAATGAGCGGACCAGCAATTTTAA
The DNA here is from genome assembly GCA_964582005.1 of uncultured Flavobacteriaceae bacterium. Lineage (GTDB taxonomy): Bacteria > Bacteroidota > Bacteroidia > Flavobacteriales > Flavobacteriaceae > S010-17. The sequence goes on from CAZOQL010000059.1 coordinate 8,062, forward strand.
AATTATCGGCTTTTGGTGCTAGGTTATTAAACGAATTAGAGTATGCTTTTAAAGTACAAGTTAATTGGGTAAATATTTTGAATAATGAGATTGTGATGGAAGAATTAACCCAAATAGCTTCCAAACATCCAAACAAACAACTCTCTAGTATAAAGCCATTTAAATTACAAACGCGTTTGTGGTTGTATTTATTAGATAGAGTTAAATTACCAACCGATAGAAAATGGGGCGAAACAGGTAAAAAGGGCTTTAATAAATTAGTAAACCTACTTACCAATGACTTATATTCTGTTAACGGAAAAACAACTTTTAAAGAAGAATTTGTAACCTGTGGTGGCATTAGTTTACAAAGTATTGATTTTAATACCATGGAAAGTAATGTAATTAAAAATTTATATTTTGCTGGAGAACTTTTAGATATTGATGGTATTACTGGCGGATATAACTTTCAAGCCGCTTGGACAACTGCTTTTATTGCAGCAAAACTAAACTAAAATGCTACGATGTAACAAAATTGAAACACGCTCGTCTTAATGATAACAACCAAACAAAAAGATGAATCAATTGGAGTTTACAAACTTAGTCATGCCTTTTAAAGATAAAATTTATCGTTTAGCAAAACGATTTTTAGTGTCTAGAGATTCGGCAGAAGATGCAACCCAAGATATTTATCTTAAACTTTGGAATAATAAAGAAAAAATTAAGACTTATAATAATGTAGAAGCTTTTGCAATGACAATGACCAAAAACCATTGTTTCGATATATTAAAATCTAAAAGAGCTAGTAATTTAAAAATAATACATAATAATTATAAGGATAATAGTATTGATCTAGATAAAGAAACCGATACTAAAGATAGTATCTCTATAGTACATCAGTTAATTAATGAATTGCCTGAAAAACAAAGAATAATAATTCAATTAAGAGATATAGAACAATATAGTTTTGAAGAAATTGGCAAGATTCTTGAAATACAACCTACAGCAATACGAGTTGGCTTATCAAGAGCTAGAAAAACAATACGAGAAAAATTATTAAAAAAACATAAATATGGACTTAACTAAAATAGAAAATTTAATAGAAAAATATTTTGAAGGTACCACTTCTTTAAAAGAAGAAAATGTGTTACACACTTATTTTTCACAAGCCTTTGTGCCTGCTCATTTACAAGAGTACCAAGCGTTATTTGCCTATTTTTCAAAAAACAAAGCTGAGGTTAGTACACAACCAATCCAAGTAAAAACTAAAAAGAAGACTTGGCAATTATATATGTTATCTTACACAGCTGCAGCCGCTATTTTACTTTTTTCGGTTTTTTGGTTTACACAGCCAAAAGGTTTAACCAATGCAGAAAGAGAAGAGGCGCAATTGGCTCTTATTGAAACGCAAAAAGTATTTCAACTCATTTCCCAAAATCTAAATAAAGGAAATAATGCAATTGCTTACTTGCAAGATTATGAAGAAGTCAAAAATAAAATTTTTATTAAAAAAGAATAACAACAATTTAAAACAAATATAATGAACACAATAAATAAATATACAATGAAAGCGAATAAATTAATTATAGCATTGCTATTAGCAATTACACCATTCATAGCATTTTCTCAATCCTTTTTTGAAAAATACGAAGATTTAGATGAAGTGTCAACAATGGTAATAAGTAAACGAGCATTTGGCTTAATGGCAAAAATAGGTGGCGATAGTAAAGAAGCCAAAGAATATGTAGATATGGTAAATACCTTAGATAAATTAACGGTTTATACTACGGAAGATTTAGGTATTGCAGCAAAAATAAAAGCAGATGTTAAAACATATTTAAAATCTTCTAAATTATCAGAATTAATGCGAATTAAAGACAAAGAAACTAATGTAAAAATTTATGTTAAAGAAGGTCGTAATGATAGTTATGTTAAAGAACTATTTATGTTTATTAATAACATTAAAAATGTACATATTAAAGGGCGTAATCCAAAAGTAATAATTGTTTCGTTAACAGGAGATATTAATTTAGACAAAATTGGTGAACTGGCAGATAAAATGAATATTCCTGGTGGAGAACATCTTAAAAAAGCGTCTAAATAAATAGCTAATCTTAGAAGTAAACTCGAGTATTAAAATAGTTACTACTCGAGTTTATTTAATTTATGAATCAACGAAACTTTAAAAAATGAAAACAATAAAATATATAGCAATCTTAATTATAGGAATAGTACTTTTAAATTCGTGTAATACATCCGAAGATATATCTTTACAAAAATATTATGTAGAGAGTGAAAGTAATAAAAATTACTTGATGTTAGACATACCAACAAATATAGTATCCATTTCAGATACGGCTTCTGAGAAAGCAAAACAAGCTTATGAATCTATTGATAAAATAAACTTAATTGCATTCAAATTAAACGCAACTAATAATGATGATTACCTAGTTGAAAAAAGAAAAGTAACTAAAATACTTAAAAACAAAGTATTTAAAGAATTAATGCGTGTAAACGATAAAGGAAATAAACTAATTGTGAAATTTTTGGGTGATGATGAATCTATGGACGAAGTAATCGCTTTTGTCTCTAGTAAAGAAAAAGGATTTGCCTTAGCTAGAGTATTAGGTAATGATATGAAGCCAGAAAATATGCTTGAATTATTAGAAAGCATTAAAGATATGGATAAAGATAGCGATGTCTTCGGGAAATTAAGTGGCTTTTTTAGCGATATGGATTTAAAATAAATTTTGAATTCAATTAATAAAAGCATTAAGGTTCACACTTTAATGCTTTTTTTTTGCTTTAACTAAAAATTAACAATATAGCTAGTAACAAAAAGATTAAATTTGTACTAATTAGTTATAACATTAAACATATTGATTCATGAAAACTTTTAAAATAGTATTATTTTTCACCTTATTTACTATTATTTTTGCAAATGCTCAAGAAGCATCGTATAAACCAGAACGAGAAAAAATTAACAATTTAGTACATACTAAATTGAAAGTTAGTTTTGATTTTGAAAAAATGCAAATGCCAGCCGAAGCTTGGATAACACTAAAACCACATTTTTACGCAACCCAAGATCTTACCTTAGATGCTAAGGCAATGCTTATTGAAAAAGTATCTAAAAATGGTAGAGATTTAAAATACGATTACGACGGTAGGCAATTAAAAATTAAATTAGGAAATACTTTTTCTAAAGGAGAAGAATATACAATTTATATTAAATATACAGCAAGACCAGAAGAGGTAAAGGCAGAAGGAAGCGCAGCAATAACCGATGCCAAGGGCTTGTATTTTATTGATCCAATGGAGACAGATCCAGATAAACCAACCCAGATTTGGACACAAGGTGAACCAGAATCCAATAGTGTTTGGTTTCCAACAATAGATTCGCCAAACCAAAAGACAACCCAAGAAATTTATATTACCGTACCAAATAAATATGTAACGCTTTCTAATGGTTTACTGCAAAATCAAATTGACAATGCAAACGGAACAAGAACCGATTATTGGAACATGACACAAAAACATACACCTTATTTATTTTTTATGGGAATAGGCGAATATAGTGTTGTTAAAGATTTTTATAAAGGTAAGGAAGTAAATTACTATGTAGATAAAGAATACGAACCATATGCACAAGAAATATTTGGAAACACACCAGAAATGTTAGGTTTTTTCTCGGATCTTTTGGGTATTGAATATCCTTGGTCAAAATATGCGCAGATTGTTGGAGCCGATTATGTTAGTGGTGCCATGGAAAATACAACGGCGACTATTCATGCCGATAATGTATATCAAACTTCAGGACAATTAATAGATGAAAATATTTGGGAAGATACTATAGCACATGAAGTATTTCATCATTGGTTTGGTAATTTAGTAACTACCGAGAGTTGGAGTAATTTAACAGTAAACGAATCTTTTGCTAATTATAGTGAATACCTTTGGAGAGAATATAAATATGGCAAAGATCATGCAGATGCACATAGATATAAAGATTTGAACCAATATTATAAAGGAGGTAATTTTGATAAAAGCTTGGTGCGATTTAAGCATAACAAACATATGGATATGTTTGATGGCGTAAGTTATCAAAAAGGCGGTGGAATTTTACACAACTTGCGTAATTTACTTGGAAGCGAAGCCTTTTTTGCAGGTTTAAAAGAATATTTAGAGGCAAATAAATATGGAACAGGAGAAGCGCATCAGTTAAGGTTAGCTCTAGAAAAAGTTAGTGGTAAAGATTTAAATTGGTTTTTTAATCAATGGTATTTTGATAATGGGCATCCAGTTTTAGAGATTACCTATTCTTACGATGCAACAAATAAACAAGTTGTTGTTGACATTGAGCAAGGCGAAAAATCATTTAATTTTCCTGTAAAAATTAATGTATATGAAGATAACAATCCCCAAACCTATGATGTTTGGGTTAATGATAAGTCTGAAACGTTTGCTTTTAAAGTAGAAAGCGAACCATTATTAATTGATTTTGATGTAGATAAAACCATAGTATCTCAAATAACTGATAATAAGAATATTGGTAATTACATTTTTCAATATAACAATACCTTAAGTTATGAAAATAGGAGAGAAGCTATTGAAAAATTATCCTTACATAAGGATGATAAAGATGCTGTTGCTACACTTATTAAAGCCTTAGATGATAAATATTATGGTTTGCGAATTATGGCAATACAAGGATTAGATTTATCTGATAAAAAAGCAAAGAAAGCAGTTTCTAAAATTAAAAATTTAGTAAAAAATGATCCAAAAACGTTAGTACAAGCAGCTGCATTAAAAGCATTGTCTGCTATTTCTAAAGAAGTGTCTTTATTTGAAAATGCAATGCAAAGTAAATCGTATTCGGTAAAAAGAAATGCACTTGCAGCAGTATATAAATTAGATAAAAAGAAAGGTATATTACTTGCTAAATCCATAACAGATAAGCGAACGAAAGACAATATGAAAGATGCATTAATTCCAATTTATTTAAATGAAAACGACAACTCGCAATATGAATTTATTGCAAAAAATGTACTTAAAGGAATGTTTTTCTCAAGAGATGTAGAGAAACAAAAACTGTATCAAAATGCGTTTCAAGTAATAGGTAAAAGTGACAATTTAAAGGCTACAACAATTTTGGTTAATGATTTTGTTGAAGCAGGATTAAAGTACAAACAATATGGTGTTGATAAAATGGTTGTGCAACTATTGAATCAAGTTTTAACCTTTAAAAACGATTTAGATTCTGGCAATAAGCAAGAGTTAATTGATGTAGTGAAAAGCGGACTTAAAAAATTCGAATAGTATTTTTTATGACATAGAAAAAGGCGTAAAACTTACTAGTTTCACGCCTTTTTATGCTTTAATGTAAAGGTTGTTTATTTTACATCCATCAATTCTACATCAAAAATAAGTGTAGCATCTGGTGGTATTTCTCCGCCAGCACCTTGACTTCCATATGCTAAATGCGAAGGAATCACGAAACGAGCTTTGTCACCAACTTTTAATAATTGAATGCCTTCATCCCAACCAGCAATTACTTGTCCAACACCTAAGTTGAAGTCAATAGGTTGTTTGCGTTGGTAAGACGAATCAAATACAGTTCCATCAGCAAGCATACCTTTATAATGTACGGAAACTCCTTTGCCTTTTTCGGCTTGTTTTCCGTCTCCTTTTTGTATCAATTGGTAGCGTAAGCCAGAATCTGTTTTTGAAAAACCAGCTGCTAAAGTTTCCATTTCTGCTTCTGCTTGTTTTTTTGCTTCTTCTATTTTTTGCTCTCTTGCACCTTCAAAAACACGAAACGATTCTATAGCATTAAATTTTTTGGCAGCATCACCAACAGCTATAATCTCCATATTTTCTAAAACATCATTTTGAACAATGTTATTAATCACATCCATACCTTCAATTACATGACCAAAAACAGTATGTTTATTGTCTAGCCAAGAAGTTTCGGTATGTGTGATAAAAAATTGACTTCCGTTTGTATTTGGACCAGAATTAGCCATAGATAAAATACCTGGTTTGTCGTGTTTTAAATCTACATGAAACTCATCTTCAAATTGATAACCTGGGTTTCCTGTGCCTGTTCCTTGTGGGCAACCGCCTTGAACCATAAAATCTTGTATTACTCTATGAAATTTCAAGTCGTTATAATAAGGTGTGCCTTGAGCTTTGGCAGTATTTTCCATTTCACCTTTCGCTAAGGCAACAAAGTTTCCAACTGTTCCTGGTGTTTTTTCAAACTCTAATTGTAAAGTTACAATACCTTTTGAAGTAGTTATTTTTGCGTATAATCCGTTTTCCATTTGTGTATATTTTATAAATGCAAAAGTAAAGATTATCTTGTGATTTATTAATTTAATATTAAAATTTTTATTTTAGCGTTTGATACTAAAAATGAATGATTAAAAAGATTTTAAAAATTATATACAAAATAGCTAAGAAATTAGTGCTACTTTTTTTACTTAGTATTCTTTTGTTACTATTGTTAATAGGAATTGTTCCACTTATTGTAGGTGATTGTAAGGCTAGTGATTCTTTACAAAAAGCGGATGTGATTATTGTTTTAGGAAATCCAGCTACTGATACGTGTAAACCTGCACCAGTAATGAAAAACAGAGTGTTAAAAGGAATAGAACTATTTAAAAAAGGTATGGCATCTACCATACTATTTACAGGTAATTCGGTTTGGAATTCTTGTAATGAAGCAGATGTAATGGCGGATTTTGCTATTTTAAATGGCATTTCGAATGTTGATATAATTCGTGAAAACCAAGCAACAAACACGTATCAAAACGCCTATTTTTCGGTAAAAAAAATGCAAGAGAATAAGTTTAAATCGGCTATTATTGTTTCTTCCAAACCACACCTTAAAAGAGCTTGTTCTGTTTTTTCAAAATACGATATTACATTAAGCATGGTAGCATCTACTAATTTAGAAAACACCTCTCAAAAAAAATTATTTTTTTGGACATTTGCCGAAAGAGGAATTTTAACATACCATCTTATTTTTGGTTATGACAGTTCTTTTAAAAAAACAAAATACTAAATAA
>CAZOQL010000060.1:0-14825 GCA_964582005.1 uncultured Flavobacteriaceae bacterium
CATAACATAAAACGTAGCCATTAACAGCCAGAAAAATAAGGTTTTTAAGGTTATTTCCCAAATGTCTAGTGTAAACATTTTTTTATAAAAATACATATGATATCCAATCATTAATGGCATAATTAACATATAAATGAAATTGTATTGTATACCCAAAATAAGTGCTAAAAAACCAATAGCAGTAGCAAGAATTAAATAGGTAGCATAAACATAATATAAGGTAACATTATGTTCAATAAAATTTCTACTTTTAAAAATTAACTTGTTTATAAACGCTAAAAGCGGAATCATTAAAAATGTAAATACATTAAAATACCTTGTCATAAATGTCGTCCAATTTTCCATGAAGTTTTTCATGAACTCATCCTTCTTTGGATTTGATTTTTTAGTAGAATAGATATCAAAATTCATTTCATTAATCATATCTAACATCTGATCTTTTATAAAAATCATATAGATACCATAAAGAGATAAAGCGATAACCATATACGAAAATGGTTGCATATATCGTTTGCGAACGCCATCTAAATAACCATTAGCAACTACTTGAGGCTTGGTTAAAAGATGTGTTACGGTTTTTACAATCCATATTATAACCCCATTTTTTTATAAATTACTATTATTGAAAAACCTAAAACTAAGTAATTCTAGTAGTAATCACTTTTGCACCACAATTAGTACAAAATTTCTTTTCCCCTTTAATTTTAGTTTGGCAGTTCTTACAATCCATATTTTCAAAGATAAAATAATTTTTGAATAAAATATTGTATCTTTCAAAACTATTAAACGAATTTAAATTTACAATGAAAAAAACATCCCTTTTAATCTTTACAAGTTTCCTATTTTTAATTTCTTGTACTACCGAAAAAAAACCAGAAAAAACAATGCAAAAAAACCCTTTATTAACCGAATGGAATACCCAGTTTGGTTTACCACCATTTAATGAAATTAAAAGTGAACATTATTTGCCTGCATTTCGAGAAGCAATTAAATTACATCGAGCTGAAATTAAAAAAATAAAAAATAACAAAGAGAAACCAACGTTTAAAAACACCATTGAAGCCTTAGAAACTAGTGGTGCTGTATTGAGTAAAGTTTCGGGTGTTTTTTTTGCAATAAACGCAGCAAATACTAACGATATTTTAAAAGCTACTGCCAAAACTATTGGGCCAGAACTAACTGCGCACGGCGATGATATTCAATTAAATTCGGCTTTATTTGAAAGAATAAAAGTAGTCTATAAGGATAAAGAAAATTTAAAACTAGATGCAGAAGAAATACATTTACTAGAAGAAACTTATAAAAATTATGTACGTGCTGGTGTAAATGTAGCTGGTAAAAATAAAGACCGATTAAAAGAAATTAATAAGGAATTATCTGCTTTATCCATAAAATTTGGGACTAATTTATTAGACGAAACCAATGCTTTTGAAATCCATACAACCAATAAAGAAGATTTAGGAAATCTATCGGAAAGTTCAATTGCTTTAGCAGCAAAAGAAGCTAAAAAAAGAGGACACGATAATGGCTGGTCTTTTACCTTACAAAGACCAAGCGTAAATCCGTTTTTACAAAGTTCGCCAAATAGAGAGATGCGTGAAAAATTATTTCAGGGCTATGCCTTACGTGGCGATAATGACAATGCAAATGATAATAAAGCGGTATTAAGTAAAATGGCTTCGCTTAGAGTTGAAAAAGCCAATTTATTAGGCTATAAAACTTGGGCAGACAAAGTTTTATCTAACCGAATGGCTGCCAATGCTACCAATGTTTATGGATTACTCGATAAATTATGGCCAAGTGCCGTAGCAATGGCAAAAAAAGATAAAAAAGCTTTAGCGGAAATGATGCGAAAAGAAGGTGTTAAAGGCGCGTTTAGAGGTAGCGATTGGCGCTACTACGTTGCCAAAGTAAGAGCTGCACGTTATAATTTTGATGATGAAGAAACACGTCCGTATTTTGAATTTAATAATGTCCGTGAAGGCGCTTTCAAATTAGCGTATACCTTATTTGGAATGACATTCAAACCGTTACCAAATGCCCAAAAATGGCATAAAGACCAACAAGTTTTCGAAGTCTTAGAAAACAACAAACACTTAGGTGTTATTTATATGGATTTCTTTGCTAGAGAAAGCAAACGTGGTGGTGCTTGGATGAATGCTATACGATCACAATCTAATGTAAATGGTTTTGTAACACCAGTAGTTACTAATAATTTTAATTATCCTGCACCAACCAATGGGCAACCATCTTTATTGACTTTTAGAGAAGCACAAACCGTTTTTCACGAATTTGGTCACGCACTTCATGGATTGTTATCTAATGTGAAATACAAATCTATGTCTGGTACTAATGTGCCAAGAGATTTTGTAGAGTTTCCATCGCAAGTAATGGAAAATTGGATGAGTGAACCAGAAGTATTAGCAACCTATGCCAAACACTATAAAACAGGTGAAGTAATACCAAAAGCTCTTATCGAAAAAATGAATAATGCCAACGAATTTGACGAAGGTTTTAGAACCGTTGAATATATGGCGGCTGCTTATTTAGATTTAAATTGGCATTCGTTAACCGATACTAAAATTAGAGAAGCACGTCAATTTGAAAAAGAAGCAATGCAAAAAATAGGGCTAATGGAAGAAATTTTACCTCGATATAAAAGTACTTATTATGCACATATTTTTTCTGGCGGATATTCTGCTGGTTATTATTCATATATGTGGAGTGAAGTCCTTGACGCAGATACATTTAATGAATTTAAAAAAACAGGAGATATTTTCAATCCCGCATTAGCAAAAAAATACAGAGCAATGCTTGCTGCTGGTGGATCAAAATCTGGAATGGATTTATATAGGAATTTTTTAGGTAGAGATCCAAAAATGAAACCGTTACTAATTAAAAAAGGATTTTTAGAAAAATAGGCGTAATAGTTGGAAAATTCGTAATAATAACAATTAAATAGAAACAATATGATGAAACTTAACCATATCAAAACAATTTCATTCTTATTAATTGTAGGAACTATATATTGGAGTTTTACAAGTTTATTACCAAGTAAAATTAGTGATTTAAATACGCCTAAAACGGAGTTTTCTACCCAAAGAGCTTTGGTACATTTAAAGGAAATTTCTAAAAACCCACATTATATTGGTACCCAAGATCACACTAGAGTAAAGAATTATCTTGCCAAGCAATTAGAAGGTTTAGGTCTAGAAGTAGAGCAACAAAACCAAATGGCTATCAATAAAAAATGGCGTGCTGCAACCAAAGCACAAAATATAATGGCTCGTATTAAAGGTACCGGAAATGGAAAATCTTTAGTACTATTAACCCATTATGATAGTGCCGTACATTCATCACTTGGTGCTAGTGATGCTGGTAGTGGTGCTGTGGCTATTTTAGAAGGTGTTCGTGCTTTTTTAGAAAACAATAAAAAACCGAAAAACGATATCATTATTTTATTTACCGATGCCGAAGAAGTTGGTTTGTTAGGAGCCGTTGCTTTTGTAAAATACCATCGTTGGACACAAAATATTGGCTTGGTATTGAATTTTGAAGCTCGTGGTAGTGGCGGACCAAGTTATATGTTACTAGAAACAAATGGCGGAAATAAAGAATTAATAAAAGCTTTCCAAAAAGCAAAACCTAATTATCCTGTGGCAAATTCGTTAATGTATAGTATCTATAAAATGCTACCTAACGATACCGATTTAACCGTTTTTAGAGAAGAGGCTAATCTTAATGGTTTCAATTTTGCCTTTATTGATGATCATTATGATTATCATACTGCTCAAGATAGTTATGAAAATATGGACTTAAATACCTTAGAACAACAAGGTGATTATTTAGTAACGATGCTTAACTATTTTTCTAATGCTAACTTAGAAAACTTATATGCAGATAAAGACTATATTTATTTTAGTTTTCCTAAAATTGGACTTATAGCTTATCCTTTTTCATGGGTTTGGTTATTATTTATTTTAGGAGCAATTTTGTTTTTTGTAATTACTTTTATTGGTGTACAAAAAATGAAATTAACAACTCCTGCCATGTTTGCAGGTTTTATTCCTTTTTTAGGTGCTCTTATTTCCAGTGCATTATTAGCAATTTATGGTTGGAAGTTGTTAAAAATAATACATCCGCAATATGAGGAGATTTTACACGGGTTCACTTATAATGGACATCTATACATTGCCGCATTTGTCTCCTTAACTTTAGGAATTACTTTTTGGTTTTATAAATATTATTTTAAAGCACATTCGGCTGCTAATTTATTGGTTGCGCCTTTATTTATTTGGGGAGTTATTAATCTTCTTATAGCAATCTACTTACAAGGAGCTGGCTTCTTTATTTTACCAGTTTTTGCTGCATTAGCAACACTAGCAATGTTATTATTTTCTAAAAGAAACAGACAATTTAAAATTGTAATAAGTACGCTTTTAGCTTTACCAACCTTAGTAGTTTTTGCACCGTTAATTAAAATGTTCCCAATTGGTTTGGGTTTAAAAATGTTGGCAATTTCAGCCGTATTTACCGTGTTACTTTTTGGGCTATTGCTGCCTATTATAAAAAAATATAAATTTACCAAAAGTCTTTCTCGTTTATTTTTTACTTTAGGGTTGTTATTATTAATTACAGCTTCATTTCAAGCTAATTATAGTGAAACTAGAAAACAACCAACCAGTTTGGTTTATATTGTTGATGTAGATGAAAATCAAGCATTTTGGGCAAGTTATGAAGCCAAAGTAAACTCATACAATAAAGCTTTTTTAGGAGAAAACCCTACAAAAGGCAGTTTTGATAAAACGGCAGGCGCAAGCAAATATAAAACAGCTTATAAAATTCATAAAAAAACCAACGTAGTAGGTTTACCACAACCAATTATAACTAAAGTACGAGATACCATTGTTGGAAATCAAAGAAAAATTCATTTACAAATTGAAGCCCAACGAAAAACTACAAGAATGGAATTTATTGCTACAAATGCCATTCATTTTAATTCTTTTAGAGTTAATGGAGAATCTTTACCAAAAAAAGAATCTGGTTTTATTTTTAATACAGAAAAATCCAAACAAATATTAACCTATTATTTTACCGAAAAAGACGAGGTTTTACATTTAGAATATAGTGTACCAGCAACTGAAAACCCTGAAATGGTATTGTATGATACCGCTTATGACTTACATACAAACCCATTATTAAACGTGCCTAAAAGAAATGATAATACAACGATGCCAACACCTTTTGTTATCAATGATGCTAGTATAATTAAAAAGAGGATTGATTTATAATTTTATTTTTTTATCCTTGTAAAATGAAAAAAAGCCTTTTTTTACTTTTTATAGTTTGTTGGAATAGTTTTTCACAAAAGAATTCTACTAATTTCTTTCGTCCCGAAATATTGGTAGGTAAATCCATTCCATCGTATGAATTGGTAACTGGTAAAAGTCCGCAAATAGTGCTTGGTCTAAGTTATGCACATAAAAATGATAAGCCTGAAGGCGAATGGCAATCCATACTCAACTATCCAACCACAGGAATTTCATTATACGCAACACATTACGGAACAAAAACAAAAGGAAATTCTATTTCTATTGTACCATTTATAGAATTTTACCTCAACAAAAAACACACTATAAGTACTAAGTTTGGTATGGGAGCAAGTTATTTTGATACCAAATACCATCCAACAGAAAACCCAACTAATGAAGCGGTAAGTAGTAACGTAACTTGGGCTATACAAGGTGCTTTGTATTACGATATTATATTCAAAAATAATTTTGATTTGCGTATTGGTTTGGGTTACTTCCATCATTCTAACGGACATACCAAATTACCCAATCAAGGCTTAAATTCAGCTTTATTGAGTCTTTCTACAGCACTTTATCCAAAAAACAAAGTTATCATAGAATCCGAAATTCCTTTCGATAAAAAAACTATAAAAAAATATCAAAAAGGCTTTTTACAAGTACGTTATGGAAACGGAATTCAGGTTATGATAGATGAAGATAGTGCCATTAAAAGTGTACATTCCTTGGCAATTTCAGGTGGAATTTATTATAAAAATGTGGTGAAATTAAGTTTGGGAGTAAACTACCGTTTTTACCAACATTATTACGATTATATAACCAATGAACAAACCGAACCTTATTATGAAAATCCATTTAAAAATGCTTCTAATATCTATTTATCTATTGGTGCTGAGGTTTTATTAGGTCACGTTGGTATCGATTGGGAAGGTGGATTAAATATCCATAAACCATTCTATAAAAAACATTACGAATTACAAGGAACAAGAGTAAATGGTGAAACCAAATACAAATTAAAAAATCTGTTTTTAGGCAGATTGGGATTGAAGTATTATGCTATCAACAGTAATAAAAATTCGACAAATAATTTTTATATTGCAGCACATATAAATTCCAATTTAAGTCAAGCAGATTTTAGTGAATTGAGTATTGGTTTTGTATATCGGTTTATCAAGAAAAACCCATCATTTCCAATTTTACATAATTATTAAATAAAAAAAGTATCTTTGTTTATAATTTAAATACTATGGTAACTACATTAAAAAGAGGTGCTACTAAAAAAAGTATCCGACAAATATTACATAAATTAGCGCAAGAAATTAAGCCTAAAGGTGTTGATGTGTTTGCTTATTGTGGAAAAATAAAATTACAAAAAGATGCCTTAACTATCCAAAAAAAGTTAAGAAATGAATGGGAATAAACTTTTTTTAGATACTAATATTATTCTTTATTTATTGAATGGTGATGAAACGGTAGCCGAACTTTTAAATAATAAACAATTATATATTTCTTTAATTACGGAGTTAGAATTATTGGCTTACAAAGGAATTAATACTGAAGAAGAAACGGTTATCACTAGTTTTATTAAACAATGTACTGTTATTTCTATTAACAATACGATAAAGGAAAAAACTATAATTATTCGAAAAGCATATAATACTAAATTACCAGATAGTATAATAATTGCTACAGCATTATTTTTAAACTTACCTCTTATTACATCGGATATTGAATTTAAAAAAGTAAAGGAACTTACATTAATTCATTATGAAAAATAATTTTAACATCTTAAATTTTTCAAATTGAAACTATACATTGTACCAACACCAATAGGAAATTTAGACGATATGACTTTTAGAGCCATAAAAGTGCTTCAAGAAGTAGATGTCATTCTAGCAGAAGATACCAGAACATCTGGTAAACTACTAAAACATTTCGAGATTACTACACCAATGCAAAGTCATCATATGCACAACGAACATAAAATGGTTTCGCGTATTGTTGAACGCTTAAAAAATGGAGAAACCATTGCATTGATTAGTGATGCAGGAACTCCTGCCATATCTGACCCTGGTTTTTTATTAACCAGAGCTTGTGTGCAAAATAATATAGCTATTGAATGTTTGCCTGGCGCAACTGCGTTTGTGCCAGCTTTAGTAAATAGTGCTTTACCGAATGATAAGTTTGTTTTTGAAGGGTTTTTACCGCCAAAAAAAGGCAGACAAACCCGTTTAAAATTACTAGCCGAAGAAACTAGAACCATGATTTTTTACGTTTCACCACATAAATTAGTAAAAACCTTAACGCAATTTGTAGCATATTTTGGTGCCGATAGACCCGTTTCTGTTTCGAGAGAATTAAGTAAACTATACGAAGAAACTATCCGTGGAACTGCTACTGAGGTATTAAATCATTTTGAAAACAAAGCACCTAAAGGAGAAATTGTGCTCATTGTTGGTGGAAAACCTTAACTTTGTTACTTAACATACAAAATGGCTAAGTATTTAATTATCTTTCTATTTTGCCTTTCTTCTTTTTCGCAAACCAATAAAGAGGCTTATTCTCTTGCTCAAAAATACCATCAAGGTTTTAATAATAGTATTCATAAACCAACCGATTCGGCTACTATATATTTGAATTTACTTAAAAATTTAAGTGTTAAAAACACCAATCCCATTTTTAAAGTGTGGTATTACCAAGATTTGGGTTATACTTTTTTTACTAAAACAAAGAATCTTAAATCTATTATTGAATACAAAAAAAGTTTAAAAATCGCATTAAAAAATGACTATTCTAAAGAAATAATTGAAAGTAAAAACTGGATAGCTAATAATTATATATTAGTACGAGAAAATCAAAAAGCAATTACTCTTTATCAAGAAATTTTAGAGCAAGCCAAAAAAGAAAATAATGTTACTGCCTTAATTACTGCTTGGACAGGTTTAGCAAATGATGAAAATTTAACCATAGAACAACAATTAAAATTAAACTTAAAGATTGATTCAATTAGTACCACAAATAACATCGAAACTGCTGTTTTAACGAATACATATAGTTGGATTGGCGAAACGTATTTACATCATTTTAATAATGAAAAATTAGCAATACAATATTTAAAAAAATCATTACGTATTGCAAAAAAAATAGATTATATACCAGGAATTCAACATGTTGCTATGTTGCTAAGTGATATCGCAATTACTAATAAAGACTATACTTTAGCTAAAGAAAATTACATAAATTTAATTAAACAATATAAAAATTATAATCCAAAATTGGTTGCCAATAGTTTTTCGGAATTAACAGAAATCGCCTTAAAAGAAAAAAAATATGGTGAGGCATTAAATTATATTGTAACATCGGAAACTATTTTAACCAAGATACAAGATACTTTAGGTTTGGATTATTTACGTTTTAGAAAAGCAAAAGTGTATTTAAAATTACATAATTTAAAGGCTACCAAACACATTATCGAAGGCTTTAAAAAAAATAAAAATGCAGTATTTAAAACCGACTCCTTTTTAATAAATTTTTACAAACTACAATCCGATTATTACCTTGAAACTACTAATTACAAACAGGCTTTTGTCTATTATAAAAAAAGAGATAGTTTAAAAATCCTTTTTCAAACAAATAACAATAACAAACAATTTGCAGAATTAGATACAAAGTACCAATCCGCCAAAAAAGAAAAAAAAATAACGGTTTTACAAGCTAAAAATAAATTAATAATACAACAAAAAAAATATCAAAAAAACCTATTACTTGTGGGTTTAATATTAAGTGCTTTAATTGGTTTTTTCTTTTTTATATTATTTAAAAACAAGCAAAGAATAACCAAAACATTAAAAGAATTGGCTGTAGCTAAATCGGATTTTTTTTCAAATATCACACATGAATTACGAACACCATTAACGCTTATTTCTGGACCAACACAAAGTTTACTAAAAAAAGAATCTTTTTCAAAATCAGAACGAAAAAATCTACACTTAATTCAAAAAAATTCCGATAGACTATTGCATCTAATAGATCAACTTTTAGATGTTTCTAAACTAAAATCCGGTGTTTTACAGCTTCAAGTAAGTTATTCTACTATTTTTTATTTTACCAAAGTGCTGTTAGATAGTTTTGTTTTTATGGCAAAACAAAAGAATATAACATTTTTAAATCAGTCAAAGGATACTATCGTTAAAGGTTATTTTGATAAAGATTTTTTACATAAAATTATTACTAATTTAACAACAAATGCTTTAAAATATACCCATAAAAATGGAACCATTATTTTAAATTATCAAGTTAAAAAAGATGTTTTTATTTTTGAAATAAAAAATTCGGGAAAAGGGCTAACTCAACATGAAATAGAGCAACTATTTAATCGGTTTTACCAAGTAAAAAATACCAGTAATGGCGTTGGTATTGGTTTGGCATTGGTTAAAGAACTAGTTACTTTACACAAAGGAACTATTAAAGTAAAAAGTAAGCCAAATAAGTGGACACGTTTTATACTTACGATTCCAATAGATAAAAATGCTTATCTTCCTAAAGAAATAGTTGTAGAAAATATTTTAGAAACAACAAATGAAATATCGCAAATTAAAATAAATCCAAAACAAAATAAACCCATACTTTTAATTGTAGAAGATGTAAAAGATGTACAAGATTATATAGTTTCTATTTTTAATAAAAACTATACGATACTAACTGCTAATAATGGTGAAATTGGCGTTGATATGGCTTTGAAACACATACCTGATTTAATAATTAGCGACATAATGATGCCTATAAAAAATGGTAATGAACTTTGTAAATCTTTAAAATTAGACGAACGAACGAGCCACATACCTATAATTTTATTAACGGCAAAAAGTAAAAATCAAGATAAAATTGAAGGTTTACAAACTGGAGCCGATGCGTATATAACCAAACCTTTTAATGAAGATATTTTACAATTAAAAGTAGCTAACTTATTACAAAGTAGAAAAGAATTACAAAAAAAATACAGTACAAAAGAAATGCTATCTACAGCCAATATAATTATAAATGATGTTGAGGTACTTTTTATAGAAAAATTACAAAAAATAATAGATACTAATTTAACCGAAACCAGTTTTACTATCGATGAATTTTCTTCTCTAATTGGCATGAGTCGTATGCAATTACATCGTAAATTAAAAGCGTTGTTTAATGTGTCTACTTCTGAATTTATTACTACGGAACGTTTAAAATTAGCGACTACTTTATTAATAAAAACCAACGTAAATATATCTGAAGTGGCTTATGCAGTTGGTTTCAATAACCCCACTTATTTTAGTAAGTGTTTTAAAAAGCAATACCATTTTTCGCCAAGTAATTTTGTGAAGCAAAATAGTTAAATGTATTGATTTCAGACATTTTATTTCTATTTTTTGTTTTTTTATTCATGTTACAATAGTTCTCGGTATTGTTACAATAGTTATCTTCTGTTTTTTTGTTTTGTGCTAGTTTTACCAAAACAAAAAACTTTTTTTTATGAAAACTATGTTATGTAACCAAATTAAAACAATTTTAATACTTTTAGTATTAGGATTTACGATTCTATCTTGTAATAAAGATGAACCAGAACCAGTAACGATAGTACAAAAGTGGAATTACGTGTATACAGTAACTCTAGATTTAGTAGATCTAAATAACGATGGTTTTTTTGAGGATCTTTATGATGAAGAATTAAATTGCCCTTATGAAGAAACAATACTACTTAAAAGTGATCAAACTGCTGTAACAGAATTCTCAGGTAATATATCAGATGTCTTTTATAATAATGATATAAATGAGTATGAAGTAATCTGCACTCCTATTAATACAACTAGTTACGTCAATACTTGGCAAAAGAATGATGCAAATGCCACCATAACTATCACTAATAATGATTATGATAATATTGGGTATTTAGATTCTCAAGGTGGTGTACAATATTTATTTTTTGAATTTGTAGATTTGCCAATTTTAGATAATAATGACGATCCACATTTTGTCACAACATACCAAATTGTATATGTACTTGAAGAATAACAATCGAATTGTTTAGCATACTAGTTCCTATTAATTCACTCATAAAAAATCATGAAAAAATTACTTTTATTGATTCTATTTTTTTTATATTTTGTAGTTATAAATGCACAAACATATAAATTAGATTCTACCTATCATTTTAGTTGGAATACTGCATCGTGGCATCACAATATCAAAGAAGTTTATACTTATACTAACAATGGCACCAAAGAAACCAATGTAATACGTTTAACTAAAAATGGTAGTAATTGGGTCAATTATTACCAATATACCAAAAGTTATGATGCAAATAATGACCTAATTTTAAACCTATTTCAAAATTGGAATACTGGTAACTTAGTTTGGGATGATACTTCTAAAAAGACACATAACTTAGATAGCAATCAAAATGAAATTGAATACGAAGAAACACTATATTATAATGCAACTTGGAATCCGTATAAAAAAAGAAACGCTTCGTATACATCACAAGGTATTGTTGAAAAAACAGAACAAAATTATAATGCCTCCATTACGGCTTATGAAAATAAAGATAAATTCGAGTATTTTTATAATGCTAGTAATCAATTGATTCAACTAACTCAATCTCGTTGGATAGATTATTTAAACGCTTGGGAACACGAGGAAAAAATTAATTATAGTTATACAAATAATCTAGTAAGTCAAAAAAATGTTACCCGATTTCATATTGGTAATAATGCTTGGAATACACATCCAATAACACAATATAATTATACCTATGATGTCGATAATAATCGTATAGATAAAACGGAATTACTTTGGAATGCCTCTACGTCACAATTGCGAAATTATCGGCAAACTTTACACACTTATTCGAGTAACAACCGCATAGAAACTACAAGGAAAGAATGGCATACAGCAACTGCTATTTGGAACAATAAATTTAGAGAACTAACAACTTACGATAGCAATAACTATAAAACGGAATTTATATTACAAACTTTTGATGCTAGTATTACGGATTGGGAAAACTACCAAAAAACGACTTATTTTTGGGCTCTAGCAACTGCTGTAACTTTACAGCTTAAAGAAAACGAATTAACTAATATTGTTGTTTATCCAAACCCTACAAAATCTGTTATAAATATAGAATTAGAAACCTTTTTAATAGAAAAAATGAACTTAATCATTTTTGATAATTTTGGTAAAAAAATACAAGAAAGTACCATTAATGTAACGGGAAATACCTTACAATTTTCATTAGAAAATTATAAATCAGGGTTGTATTTTTTAAAATTATATACCAATACAACATCAAAAATAGTTAAAATAATAAAATTATAATTATATGAAAGTAATAAGATCAATTGTTGTTGGTTGTTTTTTAATGCACACAACTTTACTAGTAGCACAAATAAATCAAGCTAAAGTATATTGGGTTGGGCACAGTTTAATTTCGCATACCGATCAATATACCGCAGGATCGAATAACTTGATTGGTGTAATGAATACCTTTGCAGTATCGCAAGGAAAAACCTATAACTATCACCAACATACAACACCTGGCGCACCTTTGGGTTGGAATTGGGGAAGTACAACAGCATCTTGGAATGATATTCAATCATTAATTCAGCCTCTAATAAATACTACGGATAGCAATTACGGTACTTTTGATGTACTGGTTTTAACCGAAGCAATTAACTTATATGCGTATCACGAATGGTGGAATCCTAGTTTTTATGCTCGTAAATTTTACAACGCGTCTTTAAATGCCAATCCGAATACGCGTTTATTTATGTACGAAAGTTGGCATCACTTTCAAGCATCCGATGAAGGTTTAAGAGATTATTATGGACCAATGGCAAATTTTGATTGGCGACAATACACCTTAGATGTAAGAACGCTTTGGGAAACCATTATAGACGAAGCTATAGATGCTTCATTAACTCCTTTGGACGCAAATTATACCTATCAAGGATCAGGAATCGATCCAGGTATTGGTAACGATGTATTAGACATAAAAATAATTCCAACAGGAACCACTTTGGTTGCCGTTTTGGATAGATTACAACAAAATTTAGCTACTGATAATTGGGACTATAATGGGGATGATTTAACGGGAAAAGATTTTTTTGTGAATCCGTTAGTGAATTTTCCAACCGATTTAACAACCGTTGCACATACTGGTGATGCTTTAGATGATGTACATCCATCTAATATCTTAATCTATTTAAACGCCTTGGTACATTATGCGGTAATTTATCAAGATAACCCTATTAATTTACCTGTTACAAATAGTGTTCC
This sequence comes from uncultured Flavobacteriaceae bacterium, assembly GCA_964582005.1. Classification (GTDB taxonomy): domain Bacteria; phylum Bacteroidota; class Bacteroidia; order Flavobacteriales; family Flavobacteriaceae; genus S010-17. Next base: position 13,623 of record CAZOQL010000060.1, read on the forward strand.
TGTAAATATTTCCACTATTTTTAAAGACGTAGTTTGGAGCATTGTTGTAAATGATTCTAGAACTGGTGTTGCCGCAGCTTTATCTATTAATGATATAAATAAAAATCTAATTTCTTTATATCCAAATCCTGCTAAAAATACTATATTTATAAAGGAATCACAAAAATATACGATTTTAGATAGTACAGGAAAAATAATTTTAAAAGGAAAAAGTAATCACGTAACTATTTCTAATTTAGAAAAAGGCATCTATTTTATAAAAACAAAAAAAGGAAGTCAAAAGTTTATTAAAAATTAAGTGTGTTTTCCAACAACCCAATCGGTAGTGTTTAATAAGGTTTTACCACTTTCAATTGCACCAGATTCTAAGGTTGTTCCCATAGAATCGTTCCATCGGTTTAAAAAACCAAATAGAGAAATGACACCTAGCATTTCTACAATTTCGCCATCATTCCAATAGGTATGAAGGTTTTTTTGAATGTCTTTAGTTACATTATTAGGAATTATAGATGCTGCAACAGAAAAATCTAAGGCGGCACGTTCGGCTTCACTAAAAGCAGCGTGCGTTTTATATTCCCATACATTATCTAATTGTTCTTGGTTTGCTCCATAACGTTTGGCTGCTCTTATGGCGTGCGCTTGGCAATACCTGCAACCAGTTACGTTACTACTTACATAAGCAATTAAGCGTTTTAATGCTGAGCTTACTTTTCCTTGATTTGCCATTACAGCTTTATTCAGTTGTATAAAAGAGCGTGCAATTTCAGGACGAATTTGCATGGTTAAAACCGAGTTTGGACAAAACCCCAAGGTTTCATTAAAAAATTCGGCTAATTTTTTTACTTCTGCATTTGCATTTGATGCTAATGGTTTTACTAAAGGCATGATTTTGTTTTTTTCAAATATAGGACATTTAATTAATGTCATAATCTATCTTTTGGTTTAGATCTAAATAAAATAATTCTTACCAAAATAATAGTAGAAATAAGTATACCGTATTGGATAACTTTATTTTTTAAAACAGTTTATGTAAGCGTAGTTGCGGATTTAGAAACACTTATTTTTTGGTTTAGCACTTAGTTTGTTAAATGCCAAAACATTGAATTTAAGCACAAAACCGCCATTAATTATACACTTTGTTGGCAAATCGTTGTGTGTCCTGCGTTTCCACAGGGTAGAAAGATACGATAAGTTCTTTGAAAT
>CAZOQL010000061.1:0-14712 GCA_964582005.1 uncultured Flavobacteriaceae bacterium
AAATAATTCTAATTTCTAATCCTCGAAAAGTTGCATTTACTACTTGAATTTAAGAGGTTTATAATAACATTACACAATTTTAGAAGATTTTTCAACTAAATCATGTATTTCACTCATTTCATTTTCTGTTAAATCGCGCCATTTTCCAACAGGTATATCTAAAGTTATATTCATAATTCGAGTTCTTTGAAGTGTTCTAACGCGATAGTCTAAAAATTCACACATTCTGCGTATTTGCCTGTTTAAACCTTGGGTAAGAATAATTTTAAAGGTGTTTTGGTTTAGTTGCTCTATATAACATTTTTTAGTTATGGTTTCTAATATAGTAACACCATTGCTCATTTTTTTTATAAAATCTGCCGTAATGGTTTTATTAACTGTTACTAGATATTCTTTTTCGTGGTTATTTCGAGCTCTTAATATTTTATTTACAATATCTCCATCGTTGGTTAAAAAAATTAAACCTTCACTAGGTTTGTCTAATCTACCAATAGGAAAAATTCGTTTCGGATAATTTATATATTCAATAATATTATCTTTTTCAACTTTTGTATCGGTAGTACAAACAATACCTACTGGTTTATTAAAAGCAATATAAACAGGTTTTTCTTTTGATTTAGAAACCAGTTCACCATCTACTTTTACCACATCATTTTGGGTTATTTTTGTGCCCATTTCAGGAACTTTACCATTAATTGTGACTCTTCTAGCAGTTATTAATTTATCGGCTGCTCTACGTGAGCAATAACCAATTTCACTTAAATATTTATTTATTCTTGTTTCTTGCATTTTAAATAGATGAATTATACTACAAAGGTAAGAGAAATTATTTTTTTAGTACAACCATAATGAGTATTAATATTATTTATAGTTTTATTTAAACAATAAATAATATCTATTAAAAATTATACAAAATACGCGTATTTTAAGACGTTTTATAAATTTTACCCCAAGTTATATTCATTTATTATTTAGTGTTAAATAAATAGTTTTAAAATGAGATTTAGCTGTTTTTAATTAAATATATCAAAGAAGAATACTCCGAACTTCTCATTGCTTTAATATTGGATAGTAAACCAATTAAAAATGCTTTAACAGGTTTTGTTTTTCCATTCTTAATTTTTTCAGAAAGTAAACTCACATAAAAAGAATCTAATTTCATAGGAATTGTTTTTACGACACACAGATTTTCTTTTTTAAATAAGATAGAAATTGCTTTTTGAGAAAAATGCCAAAGATGTCTAGGCACATCATAAGCTGCCCAAAACTCTTTATAGTGTTTTGCATCAAAACTTTTATAATTTGGTACTGCAATTAATAGAGTTCCATTTGGTTTTAATAATTTTTTTAATTGAGTAATATAATTTTCTAAATCGGGTATGTGTTCTAAAACATGCCACATGCTAATAATATCAAACTGTTTGTTTTTTTCAATACTTTTTATAGAATCAAAAATTTTAGGTTTAAAATCAGTATAAGTTAAATTAGTTGTTTCTAATATTCCTAATTTATTTTTTGCTAAAACACGCGCATTTTTATTTGGCTCTACTCCTATTACATGCCAATTTTTGTTTTTACAAGCTTTTAAAAAATCTCCAGTGCCACAACCAATATCTAAAATTTGTAAATTTGTTTTTACAAAACTTTCTTTTTCTATTAATCTCACTTTCTTTTTTATAGCATAATTTTTAGCGAGTTGATATGTTTTTTCTAAAACATTTTTACTAGAATCGGTATGTGAAATATACGCATCACTTTCGTAATATTTACCCAAATCTTCTTTTTTTGGTTGGGGTTTTGTAATAAGTAGTTCTTTTTCTTTATCTAAATATAACCCAAATGTTTCACGTGAAACAGTATGATCTTTACACATTAAAAAAGGGATTGGTTTTAGAGTCATTTTTACATTTTAAGGCTAATGTTTCACGTGAAACAAATTATTTAAACACCTAAATAAACCAATAACACAGATATGTCGCTTGGCGAAACACCTGATATTCTATTAGCCTGTGCTATGGTTTCTGGTTGTATTTTATTTAGTTTTTGTTTAGCTTCCGTTGAAATAGATTTCACTTTACTATAATCAAAATTCACTGGAATTTTTACATTTTCTAAACGTTGTAATTTTTTTGCATTACTTATTTCTTTTTCAATATAACCTGTATATTTTACTTGTACTTCGGTTTGTTCCGTAACTTCACTATCTATATTATTTTCTTTAATAAAGGCGTTTACTTTTTTAAATTTCACCACATCGGTAAAATCTAATTGAGGTCTAGAAGCTAGTTTAAACATCTTCATAGATTGGTTAACCAAAGTAGATTTTTTGTTTTCTAAAATAGGATTTACCTCTTCAGGTTTGATACTTGTTATTCGTAAAAAATTAATAAATAAATTGGTTTTTAAAATCTTCTCATCTACTCTTTGTAATCGCTCATCAGATGCTAATCCAATTTTATTAGATTTTTCTGTTAGTCTAATATCTGCATTATCTTGTCGTAATAAGGTTCTAAATTCCGCACGAGATGTAAACATTCTATAAGGTTCTTCGGTTCCTTTGGTAATTAAATCATCAATTAAAACACCAATATAAGCATCGTTTCTTTGTAGTATAAAAGGCTCTCTTTCTTGTGTTTTTAAAGCGGCATTTATTCCAGCCATTAAACCTTGTGCTGCGGCCTCTTCATACCCAGTTGTGCCATTTATTTGCCCAGCAAAGTATAAATTTTCTATTAATTTAGTTTCTAAAGTATACTTTAATTGTGTTGGTGGAAAGTAATCATATTCAATAGCATATCCAAACCTAAAGAATTTTACGTTTTCAAAACCAACCACTTTTCGTAATGCTTTTGCTTGTATGTCTTCGGGTAAAGATGTAGAGAAACCATTTACATATATTTCATTGGTAAACCAACCTTCTGGCTCAATAAACATTTGATGTCTTTCTTTACTTGCAAACCGATCTATTTTATCTTCAATACTTGGGCAATAACGCGGACCAATACTTTGTATTCTACCATTAAACATTGGCGATCTATCAAAACCTTCTCGCAGTAAATCATGCACTTCATTACTAGTGTAAGTCATATGACACGAGCGTTGCTTGGTTAATGGTTTAATAGATTGTAAATAAGAGAATTTAAGTGGATTTACATCACCTGGTTGTTCAATCATTTTAGAAAAATCTAATGAACGCGCATCTACTCTTGGTGGCGTTCCTGTTTTCATTCTGCCAGATTCAAAGCCCATTTTCACTAAATCTTCGGTAATACCTGTTGAGGCACTTTCGCCAGATCTTCCGCCACCAAAAGTTTTTTCTCCAATATGAATTAATCCGTTAAGAAAAGTACCTGCAGTTATAATTACTGTTTTAGCTTTAATTTCTATACCTAAAGCGGTTTTTACACCCATTATAGTGTTGTTTTTAAATAGTAAACCATTTACACTGTCTTGGTATAAATCTAAATTATCTATATTTTCTAACTGCCAACGCCAAGCCTCTGCAAAGCGCATACGATCACTTTGTGCTCTAGGCGACCACATTGCAGGTCCCTTTGATTTATTTAACATCTTAAATTGTATAGCCGTTTTATCGGTTATTATACCGCTATAACCACCAAGTGCATCAATTTCTCGGACAATTTGTCCTTTAGCAATTCCTCCCATTGCAGGATTACAACTCATTTGTGCAATATTTTGTAAACTCATAGTAACCAATAAGGTTTTTGCACCCATATTCGCTGCTGCTGCTGCGGCTTCACTACCTGCGTGTCCGCCACCAACCACAATAACATCGTATTTTGTTTGAAATATGCTCATTTTTTTAATAATGTTTCACGTGAAACTTTTCGTTTTATATAATTATAGTACTTCCGTTTTTATAGTTCTTTCCTTCTATTGAAATTATTTTATCTGCAATAATAGAAGAATCGACTAATTGTTTTTTTTCTTTTAAAGAAATGAAACGTTCAATTTGTTTAAAATCTTTTTTCTTAGACTTTCTAATTTGTTTTTGCATATTGGTGTCCATAACACCAGGATTAATAGAATAAATAGTAAAACTACTATTTTCTTCTTGTTCTATAGCAATTGTTTTGGTTGCTATTTCAATACCTGTTTTAGAGGAGTAATAATTTACCCAGTCGTAGTATGGTTTTAAAGAAGCTCCAGAGGATATATTATAAATAGTTGTTTTTGTATTTTTAAATTGCTTAATACCAATATTTTGATCAATTTCTTTTGCTTTTAAGTTTTTAACCGTAGTGACTTTACCTAAATCACCAGCATTATTAATTAATACTATTTCGGTTATTGTATGGATGAAATACTTTTGTAACTCTTTTTGTAAAAGAGTAAAATTTTCTATATCTGATAAATCAAATTGAATATGTGTAATATAATTTTTAGGTGTAAAATCAATTATATTTCTAGCAATAGAAATTACTTTATAATCCGTATTGCAATACGTTTTTACTAAAGAATACCCAAGACCACGACTTTCACCAGTAATTATTGCAATTTTATATTCCATTTTTCAAAGAACTTTAGAACTCTCGCAAAGATAGATAATAATCTTCTTTAACACGCATTTCTTTTTTATCGGATTCTTTTTTATCTTTATAACCACAATAATGCAAAATACCATGAATTATAACACGATGTAATTCTTCTTTAAAAGAAACTTTAAAAGTAGATGCATTTTCTATTACTCGTTCTATAGAAATAAAAATATCACCCGAAATTAATTTTCCAACCGAGTAATCAAAACTAATTACATCTGTTAAAGTACTGTGATTCAGATATTTAATATTTTTTTCTAATAAATAAACATCATCACAAAAAATAAAAGAAATCTCTTCTAATTTATATTTTTCTTTATTAATAGTAGCGATTATCCAAGGAGTAACTTCCTCTTGGTTTTCTAATATGAAATCCGTTTCGTGGTTGTAGTAAATCATTTGGCAAAGATTGTAATTCCTTTTAATTAACTGGCTTTTTTAGCAGAAAAATATTCTTGTACCTTCTTTTTATAGGTAGATTTTAAAGGTAAAGGCTGTCTATTTAAAATATCATTAGGGTTAAAATACAGTTTTTTAGATTTAATATCTTTAATATTATTTTTTTGAAATCTGTTTTTATTAGTATCCGCTTTACGTTTATTATCTTCTCCTTGTTCAAAATTAGCTTTGTCTAACTTTAATAATTCGTGTTTAATATTTTGCATTTTTTGTATGGCAGATTGTGTTAAGCCTTTATTTAAGAGTTCTTTTTCTAAATCTTCCATTTGTTTAAGGGCTTTATTACCCGAAGATCCTTTTTTACCAGATTTACTCATTAAGTTTTTAAAGGCTTGTTTTAGTGCGTTTTGTTGTTTGTATATTTCATATTGTTCACCACTCATTTGTTCGCTTCCTTCTCCTTCTCCTTTTCCTTTACCACTTTCTTTTCCTTTTTCTCCTTTACCAGGTTTTTTTCCTTTCCCCTTTCCTTTTTCCCCTTTTCCCATCATTTCACCTTGTTTTTTTATGATATCAGATAATTGAAAACCCTTTCCTTTTCCTTTCCCCTTTCCTTTTTTTCCTTTACCAGTTTTTCCTGAACCTTTTCCTTGGCCTTCTTTTGAATTTTGTTCATTATCTAAAACATCACTTAAATATGCGGCTAAATTATTGGCTGACATCATGGTGGTTTGTTGGTTTGTAAGACCTTGGCGTATTTTATTTTCAGCAATATTAGCTAATGATTGGTCAATGTTGTAATGTGCCTCTGTTATATCGGCATTTATTTTAGCTGATATTTTCGGGTTTCTAAGTGATAAAGCATAAATACTATCATCAATATGTTCAAAATGTTCTTTTAAAATCTGTTGATGTTTTAAATTTTTAGAAAAATGAGGATGTGATGCATCTATATTTTTAAAAGCGTCCATTAAAGCCTCTTGTTCTAAAGAAAAAACAATTAGGTTTTCAATAATGGCACGTAAATTATCTATATCTTCTTCTAACATATCTGCTTCCATAGAAGCCATAGATTGTTTCATTTTACCGCTCATTTTTTTCATTTTTTTAGCAGCAGATTTTTGTTTTTTCTTAGCAGATTTTTGATTTTCTTTTTTTTCTTCTTCGCTATTTCCCTCTTCTTCTTTTTTCTTTAAATCCTCTTCAGCATCCTTCATATCTTCTTCAATATCCTTTTGTTCTTCTTCTTTTTTAGGAATATCCATTGGTTTTTTTAGCTCTTTATTTTGTTTTTGAAGCTCTTTCATTTCTTTTTGAAGTTCTTCAAACCCCTTGTTTAGCTCCTTTTGTTTATCGGATGTATTTTCTTTATCTTTTGCTAAATCCTTTTGTTTCTTAGCTAATTCTTCTAGTTTGTTTGCAATTTCTTCTGCCTTTTTTTCTACATAAAAACGTTTGGTAAGTTCTAAAATACGCTCTAAAGATTTTTCGTCTTGTTTGTTTTTTTGAGTAAGTTTATCTAATTTTTTTAAGAAGTTTTCTTTATCTAATTTTTCTGCTAATTTTTTTAATTCTTCTAGAAGCTTTTCTTTTTTTTGCATTTCTTTGATCTCTTCCATTCTTTTTTTAAGATCTTCTTTCTTCTGTTCTAGATTTGGATTGTTTTCTTCTTTTAATTCATTTATATTATCTTGTAATTTTTGTGTATTATTTTGCAACATTTGCTGATACTGCTTTTGTCGTTTAATAAATTGTTTAAATTCTTTTTTATCTTGCCAGTCCATATTGGCTTTGTTTTTCATTTTTTTAGAAAAATCTTCTAAAGACTTATTTAATTTCTCCTTTTTATTTTTAGATTTTTTTAAATCTTCTAAACTTTGTTTTTGCTCCTTTAAAAGGGATTCATTTATTTCTTTATTCGTTTTATTTCGATATTGGTATGTTTTAGATTTGATGGATTTATTGCCATTTACTGCATCATTATCAAAAAGTGTAAAATAAAATTCGTAATTAATGCCTTTTTTTAAATCTAAACCTTCAGGAAACACATAATAAAATTCTTGAAAAGTAGTGCTTTGTACTGGTATTATATGTTTTTTTTGTTGTTGCGAATTGTCTTTATCATAATATACCAATTCTAGTTTTTTTATACCATAATCATCGGTTATTTGACCTACAAATTGTGCTTTTCCTCTTGTAATACTATCTATATCTGTTTTTATTACTAATTTAGGATAAGCATCTTTTAACACTTGAATTGAAAAGTTTAATTTTTCAAAATCTTTTAATTGTTTATTAGAAGTTTTAATTTGATAATCTAAAGTGTTAATTAAACGTTTTGACAACTTAAAACTCTGTTTTTTAGCACCTTTTTTAAAATAGGAAGCTTTGTTTTTTACAAGGTTGTTTAAAGTAATCGTGTCCGTATTTTTGGTGTTGATTTTCCATGTAACCGTTGTTCCTTCTGGCAAAATGGTATTACCAGAATTTTTAATAGTCTCGTTGGTTTTTAAGGTGTATTTCGGGTAATTTAAATACATTTTAAATTGAAGAATACTAGGTGTTTTAATTAGAATAATTTCATATTCTTTAGACTCTATACCGTTTGCTTTTATATAAAACGTAGTGTTTTCTTTTAAATTTGAAAAAGTATGAGAATACGAGCCTAAACCTTCCTCTCGTAAAAAAGAACTAGAATTAGTTGTATAAATTTTAACGTTTTCTGGAACGACACTTCCTTTAGTTTCTACTTGTAAAGTGAATGACTTTCCTTCTAAACTTGTAAGGTTTTTATTAGTAATAATAAAAGAAAAAGGCGCTGGTGGTTCATAAGCGGTTTGGTAATTTACTACACGATTTAAACTATCTTCAAAAATAAAATTATTACCAGTTAGAAAAGTGATTAACCAAATTAGTAAAGGAATGGCTAAATATTTTAAATATTTTTTGTTTTTAGAAAAAGCAATAGCTCTTTTAAATGGTATTGGTTCTAGGTCTATAGATTTTTGCTCAATACTTGCTAATAATAATTCCGTTTGTTTACTATCCTCATGTAACTGTAATACGTTTAACAACTTATCATCAACATCTGTAAAGTGATTACCTATAATTTTGGAAGCCTCTTTATAAGAAATGCCTTTTTGTAAACCAAAAATTTTGATTAATGGTAAAAGAATATATTTAATTAATAAGGTTACTTCCACTACAATAAACGACCAAAATAAAATAGTTCTTGCGGTTGGTTTGAGCCATAAAAAATACTCAACAAACAACATAAATAGGAAATACAACAAACCAAAGGACAGAAAAAGCAAGATGCCCTTTATCAATTCATTAGTGTAATACTTTCTAATAAACGCTTTTAATTTATCCTGTATGTGTTGAAATTTAGTCAAAGTAGCATTTGTTTTATACAAGGTAAAAATACATTTTTAAATTTAATTGCTACTTAATTTTAAACCTATATAAGGTAACAAAATAGAAATGAGTTTGATATAATGAAAAGGCGCTTACCGAAAAGCCAAAAAAGAGTAGGTAAAACTAAAAAACTTTAATTATGAAAACAAAATTACTTTTATTATTTATCGTACTAGGTGCTTTAAGTAATTATTCGCAAACATTTCAACAAGACGTTTCTTTAGGTGACTATGTATCCGAGCTAAACACGGTGCAATTATTAGATGGTACTAATGATTATATTGTTGCTGGTTCTAGATGGGATACTACTTTTGGAGATACCGTATTTTATTTATCACGTATTGAAGATACTACAGGTAATGTGGTATGGACTCAAAATTATACCAATACCAATTTAGTGCATTTAAAAGCGTTTGATATGGTACGATACCAAGGACCAAATATGCAAGAATTAATAGCAGTTACAGGTTCGGTTTTTGATCCTTCAGTAGGATATAATTTAACTACAATAGCTACTTTTAACGCAACAAATGGCGGTTTTAATTTTGCTAAATATTATAATATAAATGGAAATTATCCAAATTCACAAGGCTTACATATTATTCGTACAACCTTAGATTTTAATGGCAGCCCAAGATCAGGTTTTGTGGTTGGTGGTCATGTAAACAATGCTTATACTGTAAATACGACATCAAATAGTGTTGGTTTTGTATTGCGAGTTGATGACGCTTTAAATCAATTGTTTACGGTAATGGTAGAAGGAGATATAACTCCAAATTACGATTACGATGTCGTAAACCATATTGTTGAAACAAATGGTGGTTACTTTATTACTGGAGGAAAAACCATTACAACTACAACAGCACCTTTTTCACAACAAGGAGTTTTAGCTAAAAAATTAAATGAAAACGGTATCATGTTATGGGATCAAAGTTATCTATTAGGAAATAATTTTGATAACGGAGCCGATACATTTTACGATGCCGTTACCGAAGAAATATTTTTATTAGCAAACTACTCTGTTTCTCATTCCTTTGGAATTACTGTCCTTGATAACTTATCAGGAACAGTTGATTATACTAAATCATGGATTTCTGTAGTTCCATTTGCAAATATTAATGGTTTTACATTAAACCCTACATTAGATACCGATAATTTGGTTATCCATGGTTATATTAGAGACTATAATATGATGTTAGATGATGATTTAGGAGTTTTGACTTCCACATCGGTACAAAACACACCATTTGTTTACGAGTTTGATAAAGCTACAGGAAACCAGGTTACTTCTTATACCTATCTAGTTCCGTTTACATATCCAACAGGTTATACGGATTTCTATCATTTTTTTAATGCACAATTTCCTTTAGCATATTATCCAGATATGGCTTTATTTTCAAGGGCTACACTTAAACACTTTAGTGTTGGTTATAGATTGAGAGGAACTGTTACAACGCCAGTAGATAGAACTATTGAAATGATTAATACAGGTATAAATTTACGAAACGAGTGCGAAAGAGAAGATTTGGTTTTCACACACAATTCAATTAGCATTACACATTTTAGTCATACGGTTTCTACAGTTGGGGTTAATCAAGTTAATTATACTTTAATAGCTGCTTCACACAATTACTTAATAGAAACTTGCGACACAAGTACAGCTAGTATATCAGATGATTTTATAGATAAATTAATGGTTTATCCAAACCCTGCTAAGGAGTTTATTTACATCAACTTATCAGAAAGTAAAATTAAAGAGTATGCGGTTTTTGATATACTTGGTAAACAAGTTTTATCTAAAAAAAATCAAGAGAATTTAGAAAACATATCTATAAATTCACTTAGAAAAGGTGTTTATTTATTAAAAGTAATAGATGAAAATAATGCAATACTTATTTCAAAATTCATTAAAAACTAAAAAGAGAAGTTTGGTTAATATATAGTTTGGTTTATTCTCTTTTTTCACACCTCATATAAATTTATATGAGGTGTTTTTATTCTGCGATTCCTTCTTTTAAAGCATATAAAACGAGTCCGATTCTACTTTTCACATCTAACTTCACAAATAAACGTTCTCTATAACCATCAATTGTTTTTGGAGAAAGAAACATTTTATCCGCTATTTCTTTATAGGTTAATTCTTGTGCAGCATATTTTAAAACTTCTAATTCTTTTGGTTTAAGATCAACGGTGTTTAATTTTTTAGAGCGAATAGAACCCGCATTTAAAAGAGTATCCGAAACCTGTTCGGTATAATAAAAACCTTTTTCATGTGTTTCTGTTATGGCGCGATGTAAAACAGTTGGATGAATATCTTTTAATAAATAACCCTTTGCTCCAGCACGCAACATTTTTAATATTGTTTTTTCGTCATCGTTCATGGTTAGTGCTAATACTTTAATTTCAGGATGATTTTCTTTTAACCATTGTGTCGCTTCAATACCATTAATAATTGGCATTTGCACATCCATTAAAATAATATCTGGCGGTGTTTTACAATGCATACAATGCTCTTGTAGTTCCTTACCATTTTTAAATTGTGCAATTACTTCAAAATCTTCAAAATCTTGAATTAAACCATGTAAGGCTTGAGAAAACAAGATGTGATCATCTACTATTATTATTTTTATCATAATTCTTTTTTAGTATAAAACTTATTCTTTATAACATTTTATATAACCAGTTGTTCCCTTATTTTTACTGGAAGAAAGTTTAAATTCTGCTTTTATTAATTTAGCTCTTCCTTTCATATTTAACAATCCAATACCTTTTTCTACACTAGTTTTATTCATATCGAACCCAATACCATTGTCTTTTACTATTATTTCTAAATCATTTTTATAATAGATTAGAGTTACCACTAATTCACTAGCCTTTGCATGTTTTATTGCATTGTGAATACACTCTTGTACAATTCTAAATAAAATGGTTTCTTTTTCTTTTGGTAATAGAAAAGGCGTATTAATAATTTCAAGCTTCGCTTTAATAAAGTTAAGTCTATTATAACGATCAATTTCTAATTTAAGAGAATCTAGCAAACCAATTTTTTTAATAGCTTCAGGATTTAAACTTTTAGATAAAGCTCGTAAATCGTGTAAACTTTTACTTACTAAATCACCTACTTCTTTGATATCGTTTTTGTATTCATTAGGTAATTGCATTTCTAGGCGGTTTAATTGCATTTTAGATACAGATAATAATTGCCCTACATTATCATGAATCTCCCAACTAATATTTTCTAACGCACGTTCTCTAATTTCATTCTGTGATTTTGCGAGTTCTTTATCATAGGTTTCTTTAAATTTTCGTTTCTCTTTATAGTGAAATTTCTTTTTCTTTTGAATAAATAAAAATAAAAAAATTAAGGTAATTGCAAGTAATAATACAATTACGGTTGTACCAATAATTAATAGTTCGGTGGTATTTTGTTGTTGTAAATAAATCACATTAATAATTTTACCAAAGTTAGTGATTTTTTACTAATTATATTTTTTTTCAAACAGAATGAATCCGTAACAAAAACAACCATATCTAATACCATTTAAACCTGTTAAAATATGATCAAATAAACCATCAAAATGTAAAAAAGAAGCCGAAATCACTATTGGTATTACTCCAATACAAAAAAGTAATGTTCCAACACTAATCCAAAACAATAAGGATTTTTTAAGGTGAATTATAATATGAGAATCGTTAATAATTTCTACCAAAAACAAGATAAGTGTTGTAACTATTAGTATTGTTGCAAAGACAATGGTATTAACTAAAAAATCAGTAAATACATTGTAGTTAAACACTAATATTTGAGTGGCAACAAAAAGTGCAAACAAACTTATAAAAACAAAGGTCAATTTTTTATTTGTCGGCTTTTTTAGTATTGCATTATAAAAAAACAAATAATAAAACAAAGTAACAATGGCATAAATATTATAAACAGAAAAGTCTTTTATATGATATATATGTTTACAGATATAACCGAGTAATTCTATACCAAAAGAAAACACTAAAAACCACACAAAAGCTTTATAGATAGGTTTGTGTAAGGTTCTATAATAATACAATCCAATTAATGTGGTAATTAAAACGATAAAAAAAGTAGCCGAAGGTATATTCATACTAGTTATTTACAATTTTTTAGGGCTCTAGTTTAAAATTGGGTTGATATTATTAAATAATGGTCAATTTGAACGTAGTCGAAAATGGTTTTAAATAATAATTAGTTCTCGACTCTGCTCGAACTTACGAGTATAATGTTGATTATCAGCAATATAAATAAAACAATACCAAATTTAAACTAGAGCCTTTTTTAGTTTTATCTTTTGTTTTTGTATATATAAAAAAAGATAAATTATTGCTAATCCTAAAATTAGTAATAGTATGGTAAATACAATAATAAGTATTTCTGTATTATTAAATGTTAAAAACATTAGTGCATAGTAATTTTTACAAAAAAACTAAAAAAAAAGGGTTTTAATACAAGGGTATTTCCCCTTTTTTAATAATTATACTTTTTATCTGATAAGACAAACCCGACACTAAACAAACCATACATTATTAAGTTTAAAAGAGTTATTATAGATATGTGAGTAATATTATAGTTTAATATATTGGTAGAAATAATAATAGGTGTCATTCCTATATAAAAAAGAAGTAAACCAACGCTTATCCAAAAAATTAGTGCTTTTTTTATATTAAACACTAATTTTTCATTGTTAATAATTTCAATTAGAAATAAAATTAAAACTACCACCATTAATATACCACCAACAACAAAGCTTTTAAAATAAAAACCATTAAAAAAATGTGTTTTTATTACCAAAACCTCGTATAAATAAAAACCTAAAAAAACAAAAGTAAAAGCAGAAATTATTTTTTTAATTTTGTTGTTTTTTAACAAATGTTTATAAAAATAAAAATAAAAAAGCGTAGATACAATTATATAGATATTGTAGGGTAAATGATTTTTTACATGAAAGACACGCTTCATCGTAGCGCCAGTTAATTCTGTTATAACTACATATATTAAAAAATAAATAAAAAAACGATAATGAGTGTTTTTAAACTTTTTATAATTTAAAATAGCAAAAATCACCGCTATGATTTCAAAATATAGACTAAATAATTGCATGGTGTTTATTTACCGTATTTTTTATTAGTTGGAGTTCCGTTGCTACCCATATTAAAAGCGTTCAAGCTGGTATTATCCACACCATTACTAGTTGGTGCTAAAAAAACAGTAGTTAGTTTAGTTTCATTATTAGAGCCTAAATATACTCTAACGCCATTAATGTTTTCACCATCTTTTTCTATATAATCTAAATACTCTCTAACTTCTGATATACTAAAACCTACAGAACGATTGTCTTTTTTACCTATTAATTTAGTTAAGTTTTCTTGTTTAGTATCGTAATTATTGCATAAAGTTTCTGCACTTTCTTTTGAAATTTGTTGTCCCATTAATATAAATTTTAGGTGTTAATTGATTTAATTACAAATAAAAGTAATTAAATAAAACAATATATAAGGAAAAACACCCTATTTTTATTTTAAAAGCTAATTTTGTTACTTAAAATTAGCAGTATATTTGCATCTTAAAACATAACAATGACCAAGCCAGTTAGAGTACGATTTGCTCCCAGTCCAACAGGACCACTACATATTGGTGGTGTAAGAACCGCTTTATTCAATTACTTATTCGCTAAAAAACACAATGGAACTTTTATTTTACGAATAGAAGATACCGATCAGAATAGATACGTTGCAAATGCCGAAAAATATATTATTGATGCTTTAAATTGGTGTAACATCCCTTTTGATGAAGGACCGAATAAAAACGAAAAATTTGGACCATATAGACAATCCGAACGAAAAGAAACATACAAACAATATGCCGATTTTTTAATTAAAAACGACAAAGCATATTATGCTTTTGATACTGCCGAAAGTTTACAAAAAGAAAGAAAAGACCACGAAGAAAAAGGGAAAACCTTTATTTATAATTGGCACAACAGAGATAAAGGTCGTTTAACAAACTCACTATCGTTAAATAACGATGATACGAAAAAACGTCTTGACAATGGTGATAATTATGTAATTCGTTTTAAAACTCCAACGAATGAAACCTTGGTAATGCAAGACATTATTCGTGGTGAAGTAAAAATAGATACCAATGTGTTAGATGATAAAATTTTATTCAAGTCAGATGGTATGCCAACGTATCACCTAGCAAATATTGTAGACGATCATTTAATGGAAATTTCGCACGTCATTAGAGGTGAAGAATGGTTGCCTTCTATGGCGTTACACGTTTTACTATACAAAGCTTTTGATTGGGAAA
>CAZOQL010000062.1:0-14377 GCA_964582005.1 uncultured Flavobacteriaceae bacterium
CAATGAATGGGTCGTAGAAAATTTTTGATGCTATAGAACGAAATAATATCAAAAAGGTAAAAAAAACAACAATTAAAAATATACGTAATATATTATTCATTCTACTTCCTTTTAAGATTGGAAAATTTATTTACCCAAATAATCCATAATAAAAACACCAATCCATAAATAATTGCTGGAAATACCAAACTATGTAATATTTTTTGGTGCTTTGGATATTCTAAAATTCCGATTGATAAAATAGCTATTCTAAAAATATTGACACCATAAATCAATAAACTACCAACTAACCCAAATATAATAGTACTTTTAATAGTACCAGAAAAAGCAATAATAAAGGCTAAAAACAAAATAATCACACTAACCGAATTACAACCTTCAATAACTCTTGATACATAAGTATCATTAATTAAAACTTTTATAGATAATTCATCATTATGCTGTTCTACCCTAGATTTGTAACCCAATAAGCTTATCATATTGGCAGTTTGATTCGCAACAGTTTTGGTTATTGGCGCACATGAAAATAATAATTCTTTCTCTTGAGTTTTAGTTAAATAATAAGAGTACATACCGAGCATTATCAGATAACTGATACAAAATTTTAATAAAAAAACAAGTATTGGTTTATTGTTTTGCATGTATCAAAAGTATACTATTTAGATACAAATTACAAAAAAAAGAGGCTATTGATTGTCAATTAAAAAATTTCAGTCATCATACAACGAACAGAACCGCCACCACAAGCTTCAATGGTATCGACATTGCTATACAAAATAGAGCTGTGAGATTCAATTATTTTAATTTGTGCTTTGCTTAAACTTTTGTAAGCAGCTTCACTCATAACAATATAGTCTTTATCCTTACCTTTAACTTGTAGCATATTACCAGCAAAATTATTTACTTGCTCTTCGGTAATTGTAATTACTTGCTTTCCTGAATTTTCAATAGTTTCTATTACTTGTTTTCTTTGCTTTTTTTGGTCTATCGATTGTAAACAAATAACAGCAAACGTTGTACCTAAACACATCATTACATTGGTGTGATAAATTGGCTTACGCTTTCCGTTTATGGTTTGATTTGCTCTAAAAACAATTGGTGTAAATTCTAAATCTTCACAAAATTCAATAAATAAACCTTCGTCAGCTCTTGGAGATAATGCACAATATGCTATTCTATTTTCTCTATCGAGTAGTATACTTCCTGTACCTTCTAAAAATATATTATCTTTTTCGGCTTCGGTATAATCTATAATGGTTTTGTACGCTTTTTTTTCTTTTTCGATGGTTTCTAAAATATCTAACCTTCTTTCTAACCTTCTATTTTCAGCAAACATTGGATACATGCATACGGTAGAATTTTCATGAAAAGAAATCCAATTATTTGGAAAAATAGAATCTGGAGTATCCGGTGTTTTTGTATCCTCAACAACAATAACTTCTACGCCTACTTTTTGTAATTTTTCAACAAAAGAATTAAACTCTTTTAAAGCTCTTCTTTGTACAGTTGCTGGTATTATTTTATCTATAACTTTTTGATAATAATTATTTACAGCCGTTTGCTCATTCATTCTAAAAGCAACTGGTTTTACCATTAAAATGGTATTTGTAATTTGTTTCATGTTAATTATATTTTACTAGTTCTTCTACATTTGCTCGTTGTAAAGGTAGTGTAGAACAACGTAATAAGCCTTCTTGTTTTGCAATTTCAGCATACGCAATTTCTTCTACAATAAACCCTTTTTCTCTTAACCAAGCATTTAATCTTGTAAAGTTTTTTTCTGATACAATTACCTTTTCAGAAATAGAGAATATATTAGAATTCATATTGTACATTTCTTCTTTAGTAATTTCAAAGATATTTTCTTTACCGAATAAATCTACCAAAAACTGATATTCTTCCTCTATTAAAAAAGCATTTTTATGGATTATTGCTTTATCCGTACCTATTGGTTGAAAACAACAATCTAAATGTAAAGCATTTTCTCTTGCATTGTCATTTGATTTTCTAAGTTCAAACGATTTTACAATTTTATTTGGAAATAAATCTTTAATAAATTTTACTGCTTGTTTATTTGTTCTTGCGGTAATATATTTAGGGTAATCATCGGCTGTGTAAGTGCCAATAAAAATGAATTTATTCCAAGGCATTACATCGCCTCCTTCAATATGCACATCGTCTGGTGGCGTTATCCTATTTTCCTTTGGAAATTGTGAATAAATATAATTAATTGCATCTAACTCCTTAATTCTATCGGGTAAAATGTTTGCCTTAATGATTTTATCTTCAATGACAAATGCAATATCTCTTGCGAATATTTGATTGTAATTTTCAATTAGATCTGGTCTATACACTTTTACATTGTATTTTTCAAGAACTTTAAGGAAAGCGTCCATTTCTGCAATCATATCTTCTTCTAAAGGATACGTTCCTGCTAAAACATGTTCTTTTGATTTTGGATCATAACAATCTGCTAGTTTTGGCGTTGGCCCATTACTTTGTGCAGTACCTAAAACAACCGATTTTAACTGCGCTGTTTCATTACCAATATATAATTTTAATTTTTTTTCTATTAAAATCAAATCTTTATTTTTTGAATTACCTTTTATTTATTGCTGTATAACTTCTCTCATTATGACCAACATATAATTGTCGTGGACGACCAATAGGCTCATTATTTAAACGCATTTCACGCCATTGAGCAATCCAACCTGGTAAACGACCAATTGCGAACATTACCGTAAACATTTCGGTTGGTATACCTAAAGCTCTATAGATAATACCTGAATAAAAATCTACATTAGGGTATAATTTTCTTGCTACAAAATATTCATCCTTTAAGGCAACTTCTTCTAATTGTTTTGCAACTGCTAAAACAGGATCTGTAATATTTAACTCTTCTAATAATTCATCCGCTGCTTTTTTAATAATTCTAGCTCTAGGGTCAAAGTTTTTATAAACGCGATGTCCAAACCCCATTAGACGAAAAGAATCGCTCTTATCTTTAGCTTTAAGTATGTATTTCTCTACATCGCCTCCATCAGCAATAATAGTCTCTAACATTTCGATGACTGCTTGGTTTGCTCCGCCATGCAATGGGCCCCAAAGTGCAGAAATACCTGCCGAAATTGAGGCGAATAAACCCGCATGAGAAGAACCTACGATACGAACTGTCGATGTAGAACAATTCTGTTCATGATCTATATGCAAAATCAACAACTGATCTAATGCATTGGTTATTATTGGATTAATGTTATATCTTTCGTTTCTATTGGTAAACATCATCTGTAAGATATTATCAATATAGTCAAAGTCATTATGCGCATAATTCATTGGCTTACCAGCATTTTTACTGTATGCCCAAGCTGCAATTACAGGTATTTTAGCCATTGTTTTACAAATAGCATGATACATTTCCTTTTCATTATTAACATCAACTGACCTTGGATTAAAAGCAGTTAATGCGCCTGTTAATGAAGATAAAATACCCATAGGATGTGCATTTGTCGGAAAACCATCTAAAATGTCTTTCATTTCTTCATTTAACATGGTATGCGATTTAATAGTAGCTGTAAATTTTTCTAATTCACCCTTAGATGGTAGTTCTCCAAAAATAACTAAAAAAGCTACTTCCAAAAAATTTGAATTTTTAGCTAAATCTTCTAATGAATATCCTCTATATCGTAATATTCCTTTTTCTCCATCTAAAAAAGTTATTTCACTTTTACAAGAACCTGTGTTTTTATATCCAGGATCTAATGTAATAATACCACCTGTAATACCTCTTAATTTTTTAATATCTATGGCAACTTCACCTTCAGTTCCTTTAACTATTGGAAACTCATATTTTTTACCATCAATTTCTAAAATTGCTATATCTGACATGTTTTAATTTTTTTTGATTGTTTTTCTTTTTTAGACGATACGAAATTACAACATCTTCACACATTTTTTGTCATAAAAAACAACATTTTTTTTATGTATTTTATAAAATCTAAAAAGCCTAGTAAAATACAACATTTTACTAGGCTTTTATACAAAATAGTACTATTACATCGTTATCTTAAAAGCTTTTTCTTGAGGAAAGTAAGCGGAGTCGCCAAGCTCTTCTTCAATTCTTAAAAGTTGATTGTATTTTGCAATACGATCGGTTCTTGATGCAGAACCTGTTTTGATTTGACCTGTATTTAATGCAACTGCTAAATCAGCAATAGTAGTATCTTCTGTTTCTCCAGAACGGTGTGAAATCACACTAGTGTACCCAGCATTTTTAGCCATATTAACTGCTGCAATTGTTTCTGACAAAGTGCCTATTTGGTTTAACTTAATTAAAATAGAATTAGCAGAATTTTCTTTTATTCCTCGAGATAACAAATCAACATTGGTTACAAATAAATCATCACCTACTATCTGTACTTTATCTCCTATTTTTTTTGTTAAATAATTCCAACCTTCCCAATCATTTTCATCCATACCATCTTCTATAGATATTATTGGATATTTTTTAGATAAGGCAGCTAAATAATCTGCCTGTTCTTCGGATGTTTTGATTGCTGCATTTTCACCTTCAAATTTTGTATAATTATATTTACCATCAACATAAAATTCAGATGCTGCACAATCTAATGCTAACATTATTTCAGAACCTGCTTTATATCCAGATTTTTTGATTGCTTCCAGTACAGTGTCTAAAGCGTCTTCTGTACCATTAAAAGTTGGCGCGAAACCTCCTTCATCACCAACTGCTGTACTTAAGCCTCTTTCTTTTAAAATAGCTTTTAGGTTATGGAAAATTTCGGAACCCATCTTTAGCGCTTCCGTAAAGTTTTTTGCTCCTACTGGCATAATCATAAATTCTTGAAATGCAATTGGCGCATCAGAATGCGAGCCGCCATTTACAATATTCATCATTGGTACTGGTAACGTGTTTGCACTTACACCTCCAATATATCTATATAATGGCATATTCATTTCATTTGCAGCAGCTTTTGCTACGGCTAAGGAAACTCCTAAAATTGCATTTGCGCCAAAATTAGCTTTATTTGGCGTACCATCTAAATCAATCATTAATTGATCAATTCTATTTTGTTCAAAAACAGAACATCCAACTAATTCATCAGCTATTATATCATTCACATTTGCGACAGCTTTTAAAACAGATTTTCCCATATAATCAGATCCACCATCTCTTAATTCAACCGCTTCATGTTCTCCAGTTGATGCTCCAGATGGAACTGATGCTCTTCCCAAAACACCACTTTCTGTTATAACATCTACCTCTACTGTTGGATTACCTCTTGAATCAAAAATTTGCCTTGCGTGTACGTTTATTATTATACTCATAACTAATAGTTTATTATTATTTGTAATGATTTTTCTTGTTTAATCTATCACAAAAATACAATAAATGAAAGAGGTCATCAAGTAAACAATTGATAATTTCGCAAAAATCTACTATATCGAAATAGTGATTTTTTTAACTAAACTATTTTTTTTTAGTCAACATTTCTATAAAATCATCAAATAAATAAGAAGAGTCGTGCGGTCCAGGACTTGCTTCAGGATGGTATTGTACGGAGAAACATTTTTTATTTTTTATTCGCATTCCTGCTAAAGTACCATCATTAAGGTGTACGTGTGTTATTTCTAAATTTGAATTACTTTCAACTTCTTCTTTATCTACAACAAAACCATGGTTTTGAGAAGTCACTTCTCCTTTTCCTGTTTTTAAATTTAAAATCGGGTGGTTGATACCTCTTGCCCGTTATGCATTTTATAAGTTCTAATTCCATTTGCTAATGCAATAATTTGATGCCCTAAACAAATTCCAAATAATGGCAAATCTCTTTTTATTATTTCTTTGACTGAATTTTGAGCATCATTTAATGGTTCTGGATCTCCAGGTCCATTAGAAAGGAAATATCCATCTGCATTAAAATCTTGCATCTGAGTAAAAGTTGTATTATAAGGAAACACCTTTATATAACAATCTCTCTTAACTAATATCAATTTAACCATAAAACAAGTCAAATAAATTGTTTATTTTTCACAATATCTTTGTTAAGATATTTTACCATAGCAAAGGCTATTCTAAAATATCTTAACTTCAATCTTGCAAAAAATAATTCATTTTATTTTTGACAGATTTTATAATTAATTTGGTATAAGTTCTTTAGTATGTTTTGTTTTATTCCAATATCTAAAGCGGCTATTTTGTATTTAGTTTTTTTATTACCTACAAAGTAGGCTTCTTTTGTAGATACTTTAGAGGCTAGTTCTAAACCAACTATAGATGGCATTTTGTTTAATTGTTTTTGTAAATTTTCTATATCAAAACTTGTAGAAATAACAGCATTCATTGCTCCTTTATTTCTAATATAACTTACTAATGCACGTGTATCAACTTCAGTAATAGCAACCAATTTTGAGATTTAAAAAAATCAAATAAGGAACCTTGAGAATCAATTCTTGAATGATTATAGCTAAAATTTCTACAAACTAATCCTGCTATTTTTATAGAGCTGGATTCTTCTTCATCAAAATTAACACCATAGTTACCAATGTGTGCATTGGTCATCACCATTAATTGCCCTGAATAAGATGGGTCTGTAAATATTTCTTGATAACCAGTCATTCCTGTATTAAAGCATACTTCGCCAAATACTGTACCATTAATCCCGATAGATTTTCCTTCGAATAAAGTTCCATCTTCTAATAAGATTATTGCTTTTTTATCTTGATTACTCATATCTATTGGTTTTTTCTTAAACATTCTTTTAATTCTAAATTTCAAATATAAAAAAAAGATAAACTAAAATTTAGTTTATCTTTTTTTTATATATAATGCTTATTAACATTTCTATTCTTCTTCGCTAGATGGTTTATTAGAAACTGGCGGCATAGCAACCGTTGATTTATTTCCGCCTCTACGTCTAGTTTTCTTTTTCTTTTTACTATTAGGGTTGTAAACTTCGTTATAATCAACTAATTCTACCATTGCCATTTCAGCATTATCACCTTGACGATTACCTAATTTGATAATTCTAATATAACCACCAGGTCTATCCGCTACTTTTACAGCAACATCTCTAAAAAGCTCTGTAACTATTTCTTTTCTTTTTAAGTATTTAAAAACAATTCTTCTATTATGAGTCGTGTCTTCTTTACATTTTGTAATTAAAGGCTCAATATATTGTCTTATTGCTTTAGCTTTAGCTAAGGTAGTATTAATACGTTTGTGCTCAATAATTGAACATGCCATATTAGATAACATTGCTTTTCTATGTGCAGTTTTTCTACTTAAATGATTAAATTTCTTTCCGTGTCTCATTTTCTTTATAAATTTTGGTTATGATTATAAATCAATAACGCTCTATTCTTTATCTAATTTGTATTTACTTAAATCCATACCAAAGTTTAATCCTTTGATATTTACTAATTCATCTAATTCAGTTAATGATTTTTTTCCAAAATTACGGAACTTCATTAAATCATTTTTATTAAATGAAACCAAATCTCCTAATGTATCAACTTCTGCAGCTTTCAAACAATTTAATGCTCTTACAGATAAATCCATATCAACTAATCTAGTTTTCAATAATTGTCTCATATGAAGTGATTCTTCATCATAAGATTCTGTTTGTGCAATTTCATCGGTTTCTAAAGTTATTCTCTCATCCGAAAATAACATAAAGTGGTGAATTAATATTTTTGCAGCTTCTGTTAAAGCATCTTGTGGTGTAATTGAACCATCTGTTTGTATATCAAAAACTAATTTTTCAAAATCTGTTTTTTGCTCAACACGATAGTTTTCTATAGCATATTTTACATTTTTTATTGGCGTATATATAGAGTCAATAAATATGGTCCCTAATGCTGCTGATACTTTTTTGTTTTCTTCTGCTAATACAAAACCTCTTCCTTTTTCAATGATAATTTCGATATCTAAATTAACGGATTTTTCCATATTACAAATCACTAAATCAGGATTTAATACTTGAAATCCAGAAATGAAATTTTGAAAATCTCCTGCAGTTAATTGCTCTTGATTTTTGATAGAGATAGAAACGGTTTCGTTTTCAGTATCATCAATTTGTCTCTTAAAACGAATTTGCTTTAAGTTCAATATAATTTCAGTTACATCTTCTACAACACCTTTTATAGTGGAGAATTCATGTTCTACACCATCCATACGTAATGAAGTGATTGCATACCCTTCTAGGGAAGATAAAAGTACTCGTCTTAGTGCGTTACCAACTGTTAAACCAAAACCTGGCTCTAACGGTTTGAACTCAAATCTACCTGAAAAATCGGTAGAATCTATTAAAATTACTTTATCTGGTTTTTGAAAATTTAAAATTGCCATAAATTTAAATAGTATCTTTAATTATTTAGAGTATAACTCTACAATAAATTGTTCATTAATATTTTCAGGAATTTGAATTCTTTCAGGTGCTTTTGTAAAAGATCCTGTTAAAGTGTCTGCATTAAAAGTCAACCATTCATAAACAGCGCTATTGTTAGCCAATGCATCTTGAATTGCAACTAGTGATTTTGATTTTTCTCTAATAGCAACTACATCACCTTCTTTTAAAGAATAAGATGGTATGTTAACTATTTCACCATTTACAGTAATATGCCTATGAGAAACTAATTGACGTGCACCACTTCTTGACGGAGAGACACCCATTCTATAAACAACGTTATCTAATCTTGATTCACAAAGTTGTAATAAAATTTCACCTGTAATTCCAGATGCAGCAGAAGCTTTTTTAAATAAATTACGAAATTGTCTTTCTAAAATTCCATACGTATATTTTGCTTTTTGCTTTTCTTGTAATTGCATAGCGTATTCAGATTTTTTACCTCTACGTCTATTATTACCATGTTGTCCTGGAGGATAATTTCTTTTTTCAAAATTTTTATCTTCTCCAAATATAGCTTCTCCGAATTTACGAGCTATTTTAGTTTTTGGTCCTGTATATCTTGCCATTTTTATTTGTATTATAAAGGGATTGTGAATTAAGGCTTATCCTTCGAAAATCGTATTCCTTTAATTAAAATTTAATTATACTCTTCTTCTTTTTGCTGGTCTACATCCATTATGAGGAATTGCTGTAACATCAATAATTTCAGTTACTTCAATACCACTATTATGTAAAGTTCTAATAGCAGATTCTCTTCCATTTCCAGGCCCTTTTACATAAACTTTAACTTTACGTAAACCTGCCTCATGTGCAACTTTTGCACAATCTTCAGCGGCAGTTTGAGCTGCATAAGGTGTGTTCTTTTTTGAACCTCTAAAACCTTGTTTTCCTGCAGATGACCAAGCGATTACATCTCCTCTTTTGTTAGTTAAAGAAATAATAATATTATTAAATGATGCATGTATATGAGCCTCACCAATAGCTTCAACAATAACTTTACGTTTTTTTGCTTTATTTACTTTTGCCATAATTACTTATTATTTAGTTGCTTTCTTTTTGTTAGCAACAGTTTTTCTTTTACCTTTTCTTGTTCTAGAGTTGTTTTTGGTTCTTTGACCTCTTAGTGGTAACCCTACACGATGGCGAATTCCTCTATAACATCCAATATCCATTAAACGTTTAATATTCAATTGAGTTTCTGAACGTAATTCACCTTCAATAGTAAATTCACCTACTTGCTCACGAATGTTTGCAATTTGATCGTCCGTCCAATCTTGAACTTTAATACTTTCATCAACTTTTGCGCTTGCTAAAACCTCTTTAGCTCTGCTACTACCAACACCAAATATGTAAGTCAAAGCAACTACGCCTCTTTTATTTTTTGGTATATCTATTCCTGCTATTCTTGCCATAATTTAACCTTGTCTTTGTTTAAATCTAGGATTTTTTTTATTTATTACGTATAATCTTCCTTTTCTACGCACAATCTTACAATCTGCGCTTCTTTTTTTTAGGGATGTCCTTACTTTCATTTTGTGATTTATTTTATTTGCGAGAAAATTTCTCTTTAAAATAATAAGTTTGCAAAATTACAAAAATATTATTTATAAATGTCTTTTTAAAATTAATATCTATAAGTTATTCTAGCTATAGATAAATCATAAGGACTCATCTCTAATTTAACTTTATCTCCAGGTAATAATTTAATATAATATTTTCTCATTTTACCTGAAATATGAGCTGTTACTACATGTCCGTTTTCTAGATCTACACGAAACATCGCGTTTGATAACGCTTGTGTTATTACACCATCTTGTTCTATTGCTGGTTGTTTAGCCATAATTAAGAAATTGATTTTCTTTTATTTCCAGTCTTCATCAAACCATCGTAATGACGGTTTAATAAATGTGAATTTATTTGTTGTAGTGTATCCATTGCAACACCTACCATAATTATTAAAGAAGTTCCTCCATAAAACATTGCCCATCCTTGTTGTACATCTAATTTTACAACTAATGCTGGTAGTATTGCTAAAAATGCTAAAAATAAAGATCCTGGTAAGGTTATTCTAGATAAAATTGTATCTAAAAAATCTGCTGTTTCTGTACCTGGTTTAAACCCTGGTATAAAACCACCACCTCTTTTCAAATCATCTGCCATTTTATTAGTAGGTATCGTAATTGCTGTATAAAAGTAACCAAATATAATTATTAATACTGCAAACAATACATTATACCACAAACCAAACATATCTTGAAACTCTATACCTATTCCTTTAATAGTTTCATTTTTTGACTTTGCTAATAAAGCAGGTACAAACATAATTGCTTGTGCAA
Source organism: uncultured Flavobacteriaceae bacterium (assembly GCA_964582005.1). Lineage (GTDB taxonomy): Bacteria > Bacteroidota > Bacteroidia > Flavobacteriales > Flavobacteriaceae > S010-17. Next base: position 10,763 of record CAZOQL010000062.1, read on the forward strand.
AAATAATTGGCATCACACCAGCAGAATTCAATTTCAAAGGCACATAATCTCTTGACCCTTCAACATTACCTAAATCACCTGCTACAGTTCTTCTAGCATATCTTACGGCGATTTTACGAATTGCTGTTACTAAAAATACAGATGCCATAATTACAATAAACCAAACAATAACTTCTAATAAAATCATCATTGCTCCACCTTGACCCGATTTTAATTTAGAAGCTACTTCTTGCATAAAAGCGCCAGGTAAATTTGCAATAATACCAATCATAATTAATAATGAAATACCATTACCAATTCCTTTTTCAGTAATCCGTTCTCCTAACCACATAGCAAATACAGTACCTGTAGTTAATAATAGTATAGAAGAAAACCAAAAGGTAAAACCATGGCCTAATAAAAAGGCACTTTCTGGCACACCTAAACTTGGTAAGCTAATTAAATATGCGGGAGCTTGAAAAATTAAGATTAGGATGGTTAACCATCTTGTGATTTGTGTGATTTTTTTGTTACCACTTTCACCTTCATTTTTTAATTTTTGTAAGTAAGGAATGGCAATACCCATTAACTGCACTACAATAGAAGCAGAGATATAAGGCATTATACCTAAAGCCATAATAGATGCTTTTGCAAACGCTCCACCGGTAAACATATTTAAAACACCTAATAAACCTCCACCCGATGTTTTATCAGCTACTGCTGACAATTGTTGAGAATCAATTCCTGGAAGTGTTATAACAGTTGCAAAACGATACACTACCATTAACCCTAGAGTAAAAATAATCTTATTTCTAAGCTCTTCAATCTTCCAAATATTCTGTATGCTACTTATAAATTTTTTCATTGTAAATAATCGTTATAATGTAACTGCTTTTCCGCCTGCTTTTTCAATTGCAACTTTTGCAGTTTCGGTAAATTTATGAACAGTAATTTCTAATTTAGCTTTCAACTCTCCTCTACCTAATATTTTAATTAAGTCGTTTTTACGTGCTAATCTAGCAGCAACAAGAGTTTCCATAGTAACGATATCTTTTAATTTACCACTATCAACAAATTCTTGTAGTTTATCTAGATTAATACCTAGATAGTCCTTACGATTTATATTAGTAAATCCGAATTTAGGCACACGTCTTTGTAACGGCATCTGTCCACCTTCAAATCCTACTTTTTTAGAATATCCTGAACGTGATTTTTGACCTTTATGACCTCTAGTAGCAGTGCCACCTTTTCCAGATCCTTGACCTCTTCCTATTCTTTTACTTGTTTTAACTGCTCCTTTTGCAGGTCTTAAGTTATTTAATTGCATAACTGATATATATTATATTTCCTCTACGGAAACTAAATGTTTAATTGTATTTACCATTCCTAAAACCGCAGGTGAAGCATCATGTTCTACCACTTGGTTCATTTTTCTTAATCCTAAAGCAACTAAAGTTAACTTTTGATTCTTAGGTCTTCTTATAGCACTTTTTACTTGCTTTACTTTAATTTTTTTCATCACTTATTGTGTGTTAAGTTAGATAAACTGATTTATCCGTTAAAAACTTTAGTCAAAGATATTCCTCTTTGCTTTGCTATTGTATTAGCATCTCTTAAATTTAATAAAGCATCAAATGTTGCTTTTACCACATTGTGCGCATTTGAAGACCCTTGAGATTTTGATAAAACATCATGCACTCCTACAGATTCTAATACAGCACGAACAGCACCACCAGCAATTACACCAGTACCATGAGATGCAGGTTTTAAAAACACTTTTGCACCACCAAATTTACCTTTTTGCTCGTGTGGTAAAGATTGTTTTAGAATTGGAATTCTTACTAAATTTTTCTTAGCGTCTTCTATTGCTTTAGCTATTGCAGAAGCTACATCTTTAGATTTACCTAAACCATGTCCTACAACACCATCGCCATTACCAACAACAACAATTGCTGAAAAGCCAAATGTTCTACCACCTTTAGTTACTTTAGTAACTCTGTTTACACCAACTAAATGATCTTTTAAATCTAATCCGCTTGGCTTTACTCTTTCTACGTTTGGATATTTTTTATACATAATATCGTATTCTTTAAAATTTTAATCCTCCTTCTCTAGCACCTTCGGCTAAAGATTTAACTCTACCATGATATAAATATCCATTTCTATCAAAAGAACAAATTTCAAAACCAGCTTTTATTGCCTTTTCTGCAAGTAATTTACCTACTTCTTTAGCAACATCTATTTTTACACCTGTATTTTTTATTTCTTTTGATCTTGATGAAACAGCAAGTAATGTTACTCCATTTGCATCATCAATTAATTGAGCATCTATTTCTTTATTACTTCTAAAGACAGATAATCTAGGATTATTTACTGTACCAGAAATATTTTTTCTTATTCTTCTTTTTATACGTAATCTACGTCCTTCTTTTGTTAAAGCCATCTTACTATTAGTTCTTTAGGTTATGCAGTTTTACCTGCTTTTCTTCTTAATACTTCACCTACAAATTTAATTCCTTTACCTTTATAAGGTTCTGGTTTACGCAGAGAACGAATTTTCGCAGCTACCTGACCAACTAATTGTTTATCCGTTGAAGTTAATTTAATAATTGGATTTTTACCTTTTTGTGAAATTGCTTCAATAGTAACTTCAGGTGCAATTAACATAACTATAGTATGTGAATAGCCTAAAGCTAAATCTAAAGTCTGTCCTTGATTTGAAGCTCTATAACCAACTCCAACTAATTCTAATTCTTTTGTAAAACCCTTAGAAACTCCTTCAACCATATTATTAATTAAAGCTCTGTACAATCCATGCTTTGCTTTATGATCTTTACTTTCTGATGGTCTTTCTAAAACAATTGTACCATCTTCATTTTTAATCGCTATCTCATTTATTGTTTGAGATAACTCGCCTAGTTTTCCTTTTACAGTAATCATGTTATCTTTAATATCGATAGTTACTCCTGCGGGAATTGTTATTGGGCTTTTTCCTATTCTTGACATCTTATAATACTTTTAATAAACGTAACATAAAACTTCTCCACCTACATTTTCTTGACGCGCTTTTTTGTTTGTCATTACTCCATGTGATGTAGAAATTATAGCAATTCCTAAACCGTTTAATACTCTTGGTATTTCGTTAGCATTTACATACTTACGTAAACCTGGTTTACTGATACGTTCTATATTTTTAATAATTGGTTGTTTAGTTACTTTATCATATTTTAAAGCAATCTTAATAACACCTTGAAAAGTGTCTTCTAAAAATTTATAACTTAAGATAAAACCTTGTTCAAAAAGTATCTTAGTCATTTCTTTTTTTAAATTAGATGCAGGTATTTCAACCACTCTATGGCCTGCAGCTGCTGCATTTCTAATTCTTGTTAAGTAATCTGATATAGGATCTGTAATCATTTTTATTTAATTTCGATATTGGTTTTTAACAATTTGTTAAACCTTAAATCATTTCTATTTATTTTTTATTTACCAACTTGCTTTTCGAACACCAGGTATCAAACCTTGGTTAGCCATTTCACGAAAAGTAACACGACTGACTCCAAATTGTCTCATATATCCTTTTGGTCTACCAGTTATTTTACAACGATTGTGCATGCGAATTGGCGATGCATTTTT
>CAZOQL010000063.1:0-14213 GCA_964582005.1 uncultured Flavobacteriaceae bacterium
CAAGTATTTTAAAATCATTAACTTCATGTGGCTCTTGCGAGTATAAAAATGGTTGTGATTTTAGATTGTCATTTGCGAATCTTGTTAAAAAAGCGAACAAAAGAAAGGTAACTAAAGAGCTTGTAATCAAAACAATAAACTCACTTAGTTAAACGAATTTTAATGACGGACGATTCCTAAAGTAGCTACGCTACCTTTTTGTAAGTTCCAAGATTTATGCGCAATTACATTTCCTTTGTCATCATAAACAATAAATTGTGCTGTATTTGGGCCATACATTCCTTGGTTTATTGCCTGAATATCTATTCTATTATATCCTTTTTTCGTTAAATCAATATGAATAGTATAAAACAAGCCATCTAATTTAATATTAGACTCTATTTCCTTTTCATTTAAAAATATTTTCACTCTATCGCCGTCTACTAAACCAAAATCTCGATATTCAATCCGAACAAATTTAGTATTAGACTCAATTGTTCCAAGATTTTGAGCCGTTTTTAATTTTGTTTTAGAGGTGTTTTTTCCATCAAAATGCCTCACGACTAAAACATCATTTTCTATTGGCTTTGCTCCTAGTAAAAAATTATGTTTTGTTTCTTTTTTTGGATCTAAATATTTTTTTGGATTTATGTTATAAGTCAATCTAGGTTTTTGAGATTTGCTGTAAAATAAATACGAAATATCAGTATTTAATTCCTTTTCAGGAGCAATCTCTATATTTTTTTCAATTAATTTGGCATTAATTTGATTAGAAAAAGGATTGTCAAAAATAAAAGTATTTTTTTTAGTAATAGTGTCTTTTTGTGCTACCAAAGCTATGGATAACATAAGTGTAAAAAATAAAAGACTATTACGAATCATAAATTAAATATATTCTCTAATTATTTTAACAAAAGTAATGCCAAGTATATCTATTCTGCTAAATTATATATATTTTTGAATATCCATCTTAAAAAAAACATAATTATTATTTAGATGTATTAATGAATTCTTAAAAAGAAACAAATGAAGAAAAAAATTATTATAACGTCTTTACTATTAATTTTTATTTATTTGATTTATCAAAGCTTTGTTTTTTACCTTAAACCTGCTACTAATTTACAAGCCATTTATTTAGTTCCAAAAAATGCTGTATTAATTGCGGAAACTCAAAAACCTATTGATAATTGGAATGAAATTAGCCAAAGCACTATTTGGAAACACTTGCAAACCAACACCTCTTTTAATGATGTTACTAAAAGTCTCAATGATTTAGATGGTATATTTACGAAAAAGAAAAAACTAATTGATTTAATTGGTAATAGATCGTTACTTATATCGGTACACGTTTATAAAAAAAAATCATTTGGCTTACTATATATAGCCGATTTACAAAAAATAGCAAAACTCAAATTACTTAAAAACAATATAAGTTCCTTATTAAACAAAGAATACCGAGTTAGTAAACGCAGCTATCATCGGCATTCTATTACCGAAATTTATGATAAAAAATCTAGAGAAACATTATACATTTCGTTTATTGAAAATCAATTAATTGCATCGTATGTACATACACTTGTAGAAGCATCTATTGACCAGTATAATGAGCCTGTAATTGGTAGAGATTTAAACTTTATAGAAATTAATAAAAAAATTGGTTATGATAAGATGTTTCGACTTTATATTCAATATAAATACATAGCAGACTATCTAAATTGTTTTTCAAATAAGCCAAGTAGTATTATAACTTCCTTACAAGAAAATTTACTTTTTTCAGGTTTTAATTTTGATGTAAAACGAAATAATGTAATGCAATTAAATGGATATACCAATACAAATCCACATCACGCTAATTATTTAAAGGCTTTGCAAAAATCAGGTAAAGGAACGCGAACCATTGCTTCTATTGCGCCCGAACGTACAGCATTATATATGAGTTATGCATTTGATAGTTTCGCTAGTTTTTATACTAATTTTGAAAATGTACAAAAAGAAAACCCTAAACAATTTGAGGTTTATCAGAATAATATAGATAAAATTGAAAACTATTTAAAAATAAATATTAAGGATAATTTTATTTCTTGGATTGCCGACGAAATTGCCATTTTACAACTACAATCAACTTACATTAAGCAAAAAAATGAATTAGCTTTGGTTTTAAAAGTAACCGATATAAAAAAAGCAAAAGACAATTTAAACTTTATATTAAAACAAATTAAGAAAAAAACACCCGTAAAATTTAAAGAAACTACCTACAAGAATCATGTCATTCAATTTTTATCCATAAAAAGTTTTTTTAAAGTTTTTTTAGGCGATTTATTTAACAAATTCGAAAAACCCTATTTTACTATTATAGATGATTATGTTGTTTTTAGCAATCATCCTAACACCTTAAAAACTATTATTGACAACTATATAACAGAAAAAACATTGACTAAATCTGAAGATTATCAAAGCTTCAATGCTTATTTTGATAAAAAATCAAGTATTTTTACCTATATAAATACACCTGTTTTGTATGCAAACATGTTAGATTTTGTAGATAATAAAACAAAGCGTCAAATTAGTAAGAACAAAGATTTTATTATTTGTTTTCCTCAAATTGGATTTCAATTAACACCATATATCAATATGTTTGAAAGCAAGTTGGTGATTGCTTATGAAGATCCTAAAATAGTTTTAAGCAAAGAGCAATTTAAAAATAAAAAGCGCATTGGTCCTGATGTGAATTCTAAAAAAGAGTTTAAAAATGAAAAAAATATTTTAGAAATTGAAACAGAAAATTTGTTTAAAATTGCGAGAATTTATCCAGACAATTTGAATGCGAAAGTATATAAAACGATGTTTAAAAATGGCTCTACGCACATTAAAGTACCCTTAAAAAATGGTTTGCCAGATGGTCGTTACAAAGAGTTTTATAAAAATGGACAGGCCAAACTAAAAGGTCGTTTTAAAGAAGGTAGACAAGTGAAAACTTGGCGCGCCTATGACTCAAACGGAAACTTCTTAGCAAAGAAAAAGTTTTGAAATTTATTCTATTAAAACATAATATTCCCAAGCCTTTAAAGTGATTTTACTTTCTTTTTTAAACGATTTAACCTCTCCAGAAAAATAATTTTTAGCCGTAACGTTTTTAACTGAAATAAAAATTTGTTTTTTATTAGATAAATTTCCTACAAAAGTGATTTTTTGGTTGTTTTTTTCTCTTTCAAAAACTAAGACATCTTTATTGTTACTTATAATTCGAGTATAACTAGCCGCTTTTTTCCCACCATCTAATGCGGTATTTGTGCTTTTTAATTTTCCTAATTTTTCTAAAATCATCCAATTATTTCCTTTCTTTTTTTCAAAACTATCCTTTTCAAAGAATTTTAATCGGTGGTTCAAATTATATTCTAAGCCTGAATATATTAACGGCATTCCTTCTTTTAAATACGTTAATACTAACATTATTTCAGATGCATCACCCATTCTTTCTTTAACGGTTCCATTCCAAGAATTTTCATCGTGATTGGTAATGAAATTCATTAAAATATCATTTTCTTCGTATTTTTTAGTTGTAGTATCTACATAATCGTCCCAATCTTTAACAGACTTTTCTCCTTTTGCAATTCCATTTATCAAATGATGTCCATCCCAAGCATACGCCATATCAAATAAATTTTCTTGCATCATTTCTGGTTCCCAAGCTTCGGCTAACATAAAAATATCTTTTTTATCTCTTAATTTCGGAATTGTTTCTGCCCAAAAATCCATTGGTACCATACCTGCAACATCACAACGAAAACCATCAATATTTTCTTTTTCAATCCAATAGCTCATATCCTTATACATTGCATTCCATAAGCCTTTCTCGCTATAGTTTAAATCTGCCACATCATCCCAACCAATAGATGTTCCATCTTCTTTTAGTGGATGTGTTATTTTGCCATCTTTGCCTTTGGTGTAAAATTCAGGGTTTGTTTTTATCCATGTATGATCCCAACCTGTGTGATTTGGAACCCAATCTAATATTACATAAATTCCGTTATCGTGCGCTGTTTTTACTAGTTTTCTGAAATTTTCTATAGTTCCAAATTCAGGATTAACTTTGGTAAAATCAGACACTGCATAATAACTTCCTAAAGCTTTTTTACGTTCTTTTTCATCTTTTATTTTGTAAGCAAAGTCGCCTCCAGTTGCTTTTCTTTTGGTTTCTGATATTGGAAAAATTGGCATAACCCAAATAATCTTTACACCTAATTTTTTAATTTCAGGGATATCTTTAGTGAATGCATCAAAAGTACCTTCTTTTGAATACTGACGAATATTAGCTTCGTATATCACCGCTTTTTCTACTATTGCGTCAGTAATTGTTGCTATTTCCTTTTTGGAATTATTTTCTTTAAGTTTTGTATTGTTTTTAGTGTTTTCTTTACAAGAGCTCAAAAACAATAAAATGCATGTTAGTAATAAGGTTAGTTTTTTCATTATTTTAATACTTTAATTAATTTATAGAGTTTTTTTATTTAGTATTTTTCAAGTAATACAATTCCAAATGGAGAGTCAATACGTACTTTTCCGTTTTTGACTATTGCTGTTTTACCAGAATATGTATCTAAGACTTGTTCATTTTCTTTAAATATTTTTCCTATTGCAATTTCTTTTTTTCCTAGTGATAAATCTAAACCTATTACAACATTATCATTGATAAATTTATTAGAAAAAGAACGTTGAAAAATATATGGTTTTTCAGAAATCATCTGATGAGTTCCTGAACCAATTGCAACATGATTATTACGAAATTGACCTAATTTTTGCCAATGCTTCATTATCTTTTGTGTGTAACCATCTATAGCAATAGCTTCCCAATTCATTGTTGACCTTAAGGTTGCATCGCCTTGAGTTCCTTCTATAATCAATGACCTAGCAGATTCATCACCATAATAGATTTGCGAAGTTCCTGGCGCTAATAATAATTTTGTAGCAGTTTCAAATGGTTTAGCTCTTTCCTTATCAAAAGGTGCGCCATCATCATGTGAAGTCATGTAGTTTAAGGTTCCGTAACCTTTTAAATTAGTTTGCAACACAGTAGCATGCTTTGAAAATAAAGTTTCATAGTTATTGAATTGTTTTGCATTCCACTTAAACTCAAAATTAATTAAATGATCAAATCCTACATCAAAATAATTCACTACTTTATCTGAAAAATGGTACTTTTTACCAGTACTTATTCCATAACCATATACTTCTCCTACAATATAAAAATCATTATTATCTAACACTTTAGATGGGTTTATTTTTTTCCATGCATTAAATGCAAAATGACATTCTTCACTAAAAGAACTCCAAACCGATTTTTCTATGTGTTTTACGGTATCTGCTCTATAACCATCAATTCCGAATTCGGTTATATAATCGGTTAACCATTTTATGATGTAATACTTTGGTGCTTTTGGGTAACCCGTTCTTTTGAAAAAAGCATCTAATTCGGCTACTTCTTGCTCATATCTACCTTCTTTCTTCCATTTTTCGACTAATTGCTTTGGAAGTGCTACATTTTCATTGGATTCGGTTTTAATATCTGGTAGATTCTTTACTAAGGTACAAGTAACCGTAGATTTATAATCTTTATAATTACATTGCGGTTCGGTTCTCACCCAATCACCATTCCAAACACTATCTTTTATAGTAACTGGTCCTGTATGATTAATAACTGCGTCTAATAGTATTCGTATATTATTTTTATGCGCTGTATTTACCAATTCATGCAAATCTTCTTTTGTACCAAAATTAGGATCCAATGCTGTCCAATCTTTAGTCCAATACCCATGAAAACCATAGGTAAAACCAGAACCTTCGTCTACGCCACCGTGAATTTGTTCTACAATTGGTGATAACCAAATAGCATTAACACCTAAATCTGTAAAATAGCCTTCTTTAATTTTTTGTGTTATTCCTTTTATATCGCCACCTTCAAAACCTCTTAACTTACCAGTATCTTTAATTCTATTAAAATTTACATCATTAGAAGTATCTCCATTATGGAACCTATCCACTAATAAAAAATAGATATTTGCCGAATTCCAAAGAAAGGAAGTTTCCTTTGGTTTTGTTGTGTTTTTATCTTGACAACTTGTTGCCGTTATAAGTATGGACAATATTAGTAGTGTTTTTTTCATTTTTTTAACCGTTAGGTCGCTATGGTTTACGAAAAATTCGCAAAGTGATTAATGTATGATTTTAAAATTAGTTGGCTGTACTACAATACCTTTATAATTGAACTCTTTGTTAGATTTATTAAAAACTATGGTAACTTTATCCTCAAAATAACGCCTTTTTATAATCAATACGTTTTTATCTGCTTGTAAAATATTGGTGGAGCCATATTGTAATGCCATCGAATTTCTACGCATTTTCACTAATTCAGTAACGCGATTTTTTAATCTCTCTTCATGAGTATTTAACTCAAACGCCATCATTTTTCGATTATCTGGATCACCACCACCAATGCTTCCATATTCGTCACCATAATAAATACAAGGGATTCCTGGTATTACTAAATTAAACGCTTGCAACATGGCTAATTTATTGTAGGCATTTGTGTCGCTCATTTTTATTTCTCTAGTCCAACCTGCTTTTTTAGCGTCTTCATCAAAACGGACATCCCCAGATGCATAACTTATAAACCGTGTTCTGTCTTGATTACCAGAAATATTTCCCATTACATGGTGATTTCCATAATAATCTAATGCCTTTTGAAGTGTATTTGCCAAATCTTTAAAATTAGCATCTGGATTTGCGAAGGCTTGTACAGAAGCATCATATAAATTAAAATCGAATTGCGCATCAAGCATACCTGTGTTTACATAACTTCTTATTAAATCTGGACTTCCATATGTTTCGCCAATTTGATAGATTGGTCGTTTGGTTCTTTCTTTAACTTTTCTGGTTAATGTTCGCCAAAATTCTAATTGTATGTGTTTGGTTGCATCGTGACGAAAACCATCTAACTTGTAATGTGTTACCCAATATGCAGCAGAATCTGTCATTTTTTCAATAACTTCTGGCTTGCTAAAATCTAATGTTGGCAAAAAAGTATCAAACCACGTTGTTAAACGATGTTCGTCCCATTTTTCGGTATTCATTGTGCCGTCTGGCAAATACAAAGGCGTTGCCCAATCTGGATGTTCTTTATATAATGGATGTTCTTTGTGCACATGATTTGCTACGTAATCTAAAATCACATTTATATTACGATTATGCGCTTCTTCAATCAGTTCTTTAAAGACTTTTTCATCTCCAAAACGATCATCAATTTTTGTACTACTGATTGGCCAATATCCATGATAACCTGAGAATTTTGTCATTGGCTCTGGCCACAAACCAAAAGCGCCTTCAGGATTTTGAGTAATTGGCGACAGCCAAATAGTATTAATGCCTAAATTGGTAAAATAATCATCTTTTATTTTGTCTAAAACACCTTGTAAATCGCCGCCGTAATAATTGGCTTTTGGCAAAATACTAGCATCATTTACTTTTCGGGTATTATTTTTATTTCCATCAACAAAACGATCTACTAACAAGAAATACATAATTTGTGTATGAAAATCGGTTCGTTTTAATTGTGCTGTTTCTGTGATTATTTTTCCATTATCCAACGGAATTAAAACATCGTTACTTTTTCCGAATTGATTAGAGGAATAAATGCGAATGTGTGAACGTTCTGAATTGGTGATTCTTGGAAGATTAACTTCAAAATTAGTATTTCCTTTCGGGTTGTTATGATGTATAAACAGTTTATTCCCTAAATAAATATACAAATCGTTAAAAGGATTTTTAGAGGTAATAATAAAATTATTTCCGTCTAAATTTGAAGTAACTAATTGCGGAATTTTATCTGCATTTGTTGCAACAATTAGTTGAGAATTACTTCCTCCAATTCCGTTACTAACTGCATGTTTATTGGTTGGGTCTGGCTGTTCTTTACCTTCAATAACTAGTACATATTGATGTGTTCCTGGGTTTACTTTGGTTGTATAATACCATTTTTTATCTTTAAAATTTAGTGATTTTTCTTGCCAATTACTAAACTCCCCTTTTACTTTTACCTCTTTATATTTTTTATTTAGATCTGGAATTGAAATGGTAACTTGTGTTTTATTACTTTTAAATAGCGGAATGTCATTTGCAATTCCACTAGTCCAAACTCTTAAATTGGAAACATTTGGCGTGCTAGCTCTAACTTTAAAGCTTACTTTGGTATTGTTATCTATTAAAACAGCATCGTAGTGCTTACTTTTTCCTATAGAATCTATACTAGAGGTGTCTAAGAAATAATCAGACAAAAGTAAATCGCCTCCACCAAATTCTAAAAACGTAGGCGTTGCCATACCTTTGATATTGGTGTGTATATCAAAAGTTTTTTCTTTGTTTTTTTTACAAGAGATTGTCAATAATAAAATACTGACTAAAAATGTGAACTTTGTTTTCATATTTAATTAGTTATGTTGAAATTCGTTTAATATTGGTAAAGCCTTATTATTAAAGTCATACAATGTTTGGTTTTCCCAAGATGATCCATTGGTTGAATTTGGTCCGTCAAATGCAACAAATGCTCCTTCCCAATAACAAAAACCAATTCCTTTATTTGTTGTGTTTAAGATTTGTTTTAACGTAGCCATAAAATCTTTTTGCCCTTGTGGAGTTGCAGGATAATCTGGTAAAATCAACTGACTATCTAATCCAACAATATTATTTGTAAAATCATTCCATTGTAAAGTAAAAGGGTACGCAGTTTCGGCAATTAGCACATTTTTATCATACGTTGCACCTAAATTTGAAATGGTAGATTCCAATATATTCAAGTTTTTTCCGTGCCAAATTGGATAATAGGAAAGCCCTATAATATCATAATCAATACTATTTATTTTATTAAAAAACCAATCAGATCCATTAATACCAGCATAATGCATTATAATTTTTGTAGTGTTTGAATTATCTCGTACTGCCTGAACTCCCGATGAAAGCAACTCTAAAAATTGTGTTTCATTGTTGTTGATGTTTTCATATGGAAATAAGAAGCCAGAATTAATTTCATTACCAATTTGTATAAAATCTGGTTGTATTTCTAACATTATATTTTTTGTGTAATCATAAACATTATCTTTTATGGTAGCAAACGATTCGCCTTGCCAAGCAGAAGGCGTTTCTTGATTTCCTGGATCTGCCCAAGTATCTGAATAATGAACAGTAATCCAAACTTTTAAGCCTTTTGCTTTTATGCGCTGTGAAAATAATTTTACGGCATTAAATGAGGCATAATTGCTTGTTGGATTGTGCCAAATTTTTAATCTAATTGTATTTACACCATTATTTTTTAAGGTCGTTAATACATCTTCCTCTTGGTTATTTACATTGTAAAAAACTGTATTTGCAGCTTCAACTTGTGGTAAAGAAGACAAATCTACTGAATTTATAAAAGTTTCCATATTTGGAATAATAGGATTATTACTATCTTGTTTTGAACAAGACTGCATAATTATTAACCCTACTATTAGATAATATTTTTTCATTTTAATTCCATTTGGCAAGTAACTAACAAAAAAACTACACCATCATATGTTTACCATCAACTTCTATCGCTACTTTATTAGTCGATAAATTCGTTATTTTCATTTCCGTTTGTGATTTATAGATTTCTAAAACACGACCTCTATAATTAATTTTAAAAGAATACGATTCCCATTCTTTTGGGATTTTTGGATTAAAACTTAGTTTGTTATCAAAATTTCGCATACCGCCAAAACCCTGTACTATCGCCATCCAAGTACCAGCCATACTAGTAATATGTAAGCCTTCATGAACCTCAGCATTGTAATCATCTAAATCTAATCTTGCTGTTCTTAAATACATTTCATATGCTTTGTCGTCATTATCAATTTTAGATGCAATAATTGAGTGAACACAAGGTGATAAAGAGGATTCATGAACAGTTAAAGGCTCATAATAATTAAAATGATCGGTTAATTCTTTTTCAGTAAATTTATTTTCAAACAAATACAATCCTTGTAAAACATCGGCTTGTTTTATGTATGGCGAACGTAATATTCTATCCCAAGACCAATATTGATTTATAGGTCTTTCACTATCTTTTAAACTACTTGCTGGTTTTAACTCTTTATCTAAAAAGCCATCTTGCTGTAAATAAACATTATCTTTATCGGAATATGGAAAGTACATTTTTCCTGCTATTTCAGTCCAAGTACTAATTTCGTTATCCGATAATTTTGTTTTTTCAATAACACTATCAAAATTTGATTTATACTTATCTTTCACAAAATCTACTTTTTCAACAGCATATTCCAAACACCATTTAGCTAAATAATTGGTGTAAAAGTTATTATTCACATTATTTTCATACTCATTTGGACCAGTTACTCCAAGCATCACATATTTTTGCTTGTCAGCAGAAAAATTAACACGTTGTTGCCAAAAACGAGCAACAGCAATAATTACTTCCAATCCGTTAGTTGCTACGTAATCCAAATCACCTGTATAATTTTCATAATTATAAATGGCATAAATCATTGCGCCATTACGGTGAATTTCTTCAAAAGTGATTTCCCACTCATTATGACATTCTTCACCATTCATAGTAACCATTGGATATAAAGCTGCGCCAGAATTAAAGCCTAACTTTCCAGCATTTTCAATAGCTTTATCTAGGTGATTATAACGATATAGCAACAAATTACGAGCTACTTTTTTATCTTTGGTGCTCATATAAAAAGGTATGCAATAAGCTTCGGTATCCCAATAAGTAGAACCGCCATATTTTTCACCAGTAAACCCTTTTGGACCTATATTTAAACGAGAATCTGCACCTGTATAGGTTTGATTTAATTGAAAAATATTAAACCGAATAGCTTGTTGTGCTTTTATATCACCTTTTATTTCAATATCAGAAGTTTTCCATATTTTTGCCCAAGTATTCTTTTGACCTTCTATTAATTTACTAAATCCAATTTTAGCTGCGTTTTTTAAGATTTTTTTTTGTTCGTGTAACAAATTTTCCTTTGCAATATTCATGGAATGCACGTATCCACCATATTTATATACAGTTAAAGTATTACCTTGCTCAACATATTTTAAGTAGTTAAATTCTATGATTTTACCGTCTTTATTTACATCGTTTTCTAAATCTATTTTAGTATCATTTAATGCAAATTCCATTTTCATTCCGGTAGCAACGTAAAAATTTGTTTTTTTTGTTTTCGAAATAATATATGCTTCGTTTTTAACATCAACTAACTCTAACACTTCCCAAAACAATTCATCATAATTAGAATCTTGGTTTTTAATTCCACTATCCAAATAAGGCATTATTTTAAGCTTTGCATCAAAATCAACTGGTTTAATATCGTATTTTATCGCTCCTAATTCATTGATATCTAAACTTAAAAAGCGCGTAGAACAAATGGCAACTGCACCAGCTTTAAAATGTGCCGTAAAAGAACGTTTTAAATAACCTTCTTTCATGTTTAATTCTCGATGAAAATTCGAAACTTTTATTACATTCAAATCTAATTCTTCATCGTTTATTTCTAAATTTATTCCAATCCAATTTGGTGCATTTAATACTTTAGCAAAATATTCTGGATACCCATTTTTCCACCAACCAACACGAGTTTTGTCTTCGTAATAAATACCACCTATATAATTACCTTGTAGTGTTTTACCAGAATATGTTTCTTCAAAATTAGCACGTTGTCCAAAAATACCATTTCCGATACTAAATAGACTTTCCGATGCTTCGACATTATTTTTATCGAAACCTTCTTCAATTAAACTCCAGTTATTTGGTTTTATGTACTCTTTCATTATATTTATTTTTTCGCAAATTCTACGAATGCTTAATTCTTTTTATGTCTAGTTTTTTATAAACCTCTTTATTCTAAAATGCTTTTCAATAATTTAACGCTCAATCTACTCGTGTTTTTTAAAATAATATCTGCGTGTTGTAATGTATTTTGTTCTCCAATCCCAATACTTAACATATTTGCACTATTTGCAGCTGTTACGCCAGCTACCGCATCTTCAATTACGATACAGTTTTCTGGTTGTATCTTTAATTTCTTTGCGGCTTTTAAAAATACTTCTGGGTTTGGTTTTCCTTTTATAACATCATTACCATCCACAATGGCATGAAAACGATCAAACAAACCCACTTTTTTTAATATTCGTGGTGCATTTTTACTCGCCGAACCAAGTGCGTATTTTATTTTATTAGCATCTAAATAGTCTAAAACAGTAACTATGCCTTCTAAAATTTCATCGGCTTTCATTTCTGCAACTAAAGAAAGGTACTCCTCATTTTTCGATATTAATAAGGCTTCTTTTTCTTTATCAGAAATAGTTTTACCTGATAAATCGATAAGAATATCTAATGATTTTACTCTACTAACGCCTTTTAAAGTCTCGTTTTGTTTATGCGTAAAATTAAAACCTAACTTTTTTGACACACTTTTCCAAGCGGTAAAATGGTATTTTGCAGTATCTACAATTACACCATCTAGATCGAATATAACTGCTTTATTCATTTGCTGTCTCTTGATATGAAATCGCACTTTTATCTGTAATTAATAAATTACAAAAACCTGCAATAATTAAACTTATACCTGCAACTAACAATGCATTTATTGCTTCTTCTCCAAATAAACTAGATAAAAACACAATACCACCAAGTGCTGCAAATATTTGTGGTAGTACAATAAACATATTAAAAATACCCATGAAAACGCCCATTTTATTTGGGTCAATTGTACTAGATAACATAGCGTAAGGCATCGATAGAATACTTCCCCAAGCCAAACCTATTAACATAAAAGCTAAGGCTAAATATTTTGGTTCTGGTAAATAAACCATTACTAAAAAACCTAAACCGCCCAATAATAATGCAACCATATGAACGTATTTTCTATTTATATTTCTTTAGAAATATAATGAAAAATAAGTTTCTTATATTTTCTATTTATATTTCTTTTAGAAGTGTAAAACACTAGTAGTAAAGCAAACGCCATAGAAGATAAGCCATAAATCCCCATATTTGAACCAACTAAGTTTGAAGATTTCTGAAATGCTGTATTTGCAGTATCAAATGCATCTTTTTGAATAGCATCATTCATATTAAAGTTTTTTTCAATTGGTATAGGCGTATGATACACATGCTCTGTAATTGCTGGGTTTGACATACTCCACATCGTAAAAAATGCAAACCAACTAAAAAACTGGACAACACCTAATTTTTTCATTGTGGAAGGCATATTTCCAATATTATTTATAATATCAGGTAAAAATTGGTTTTTCTTGGCTTTTTCTTTTTTAAACTCCTCCATATTTTCAGGTGGATATTCTTTGGTTGTAAAAATAGTATATAATATAGCTACCAGAAAGACGAAAGCTCCAATAGCAAAAGAAACTTTAACGGACATTGGTATTATTCCAGCTTCCGCAGCATCGCTTACGCCTAATTTTGAAACCATCCAAGGCAAGTTACTAGCAATCCACGTACCTATACCTATAATCAATGCTTGCATCACAAACCCAAACGAACGTTGCTTTTCTGGCAATAAATCAGCTACTAAAGCTCTAAAAGGTTCCATAGAGATATTTATGGAAGCATCTAATATCCATAAAAAACCAACTGCAACCCATAAATAAGGAGAATAAGGCATGAAAAATAAGGCAATTGTACTCAGTACAGCTCCAATTAAAAAATAAGGCTTTCTTCTGCCCCATTTTGTACTCCAGGTTCTATCACTCATATATCCAATAATTGGCTGCACTAATAAACCTGTTAAAGGTGCTGCAATCCATAGTAAAGGTATTTCATCTTTTGTAGCACCTAAAGTTTGGAATATACGTGTCATATTTCCGCCTTGCAATGCAAAACCAAATTGAATTCCCAAAAACCCAAAACTCATATTCCAAATTTGCCAAAAACTGAGGTTCTTTTTTTTCATTTCTTCTATAATTAAATTAATAACATATATAAATACATCGATAAAACCGAATGAATTATATTAATTTTCAGCTATAAAAAACTGATACGTAGTGAATTACGTAATTATGAGGTGTGAAAATGTTAATTGTAAGTTTAAATTAACTAAGGCAAATGTAATTAATATTTTTAAAAAGCAATCAATTTAGTTTATAAATTTTAAAATTACCATGTAATTAGATGTATTTTTTAA
>CAZOQL010000064.1:0-13960 GCA_964582005.1 uncultured Flavobacteriaceae bacterium
CTCAAATTATCTAATTAAAAACTAAATATCTTTGTTTGCGGGTGCAAATGTAATACCTATTTCTAATATGACAATGACTTTTTTTGTTTTTTTTGAAAATTTTTTTAACAGATTCATTATTAGAAAATTATGATGTGTAGATTACACTCCATTTAAATAAAATTCTTAAAGGGGTAGATTTTGATGTTTGGAATTTAATAAACAACTTCAATCCTCCACCATAAAACTTATAGGTATACTATATTTTATTTCTTCATTTTTTCCATCAACATTACCTGGTATCATTTTTGGTAAAGATTGAATTACCCTAATAGCTTCTTTTTCTAAATCTTTATTAGCAGTTCGTACTTTTAAAACAATAGCATCTCCATTTTTATCTATGACAAAATGAATTCTTATTTTATTCACTCCCCTTTTTAAACCAATATTTTGAGCAATATCTGAATTAAATTTTCTCTGCACATGACGATACATTTTTGAAGTAAAACATTTTTTCTTATCTAATTCACTTTTCTTTTTACGACAACCAGGATAGATTGGGGATTTTATTACTTTAACTTTGTTTGGAACTTTAGCAATTTCAGAATCACTATTAGACTTCACTTCTTCCGCCTCTACCTCTTTAGTTATATTATCTAAATTATTATTTTGTGTTGGAGTAGAATCTAGTTGTGTTTTATTATTTGTCGTGGTGTCTTCATCAAACGTTGCAGCATTATTATCTATCGCTGTATTAGCCATTAAGATTTTCTTTGTAGCTACCAAAGAGGCTTCTAACTTGTCTGCTATTTCATTCTTTTGTGTAATTTGTTTTTTCTTGTTTTTTTCTGCATTCTTTTTTATTGAAATTGGAATATTATTTTTCACCTCCAATTCTGTTTGGTATAAATTTGCTAAAGAATCGATTAAAATTTGATTTTGATAATCTAGTAATTGATTGTTAGCATCGGCTAATTCTATGGAGTCTAAATAACTTTTGTTTTTAAATGTTGAAATCATATGATTCATTTTTTCTTTTTCAAAATCATTCTTATCTTTGAAATAGTCAACTAAGAAATAGCCAATTGTAAGTAATAAAATTCCTGCTAAAGCATATATTAAAAAATTTAATTTTCTTTTTTTAGGCTCATCTTCTTCTAAATATTCTTCTTCTTTATTATCAAAATCGCTAGTGTTTTTTGAAGAATCATCATTAATTACTTGCTCTTTTTCAAAAGTTTGTATTGAGGTTATTGGCGTTACAATTTCGTTTGCATTTGACTTTTCATTTTCATTAATCGCTGAAGGAACAACTTTATTTTTGATTATAATTGGCGGTATTATATCGATAGTTTCATCAACTATTTCAATTGGATCCGAAATTTCAAAAACTGCTTCTGCCTCAATTTCTTCTTCAATATTAATTACTTCGTCTTTAATTATCGGAGTAGTAATTATCAACTCTTCGATACTTTTATTAATTACGGAGTCGTCAACAGCTTTTATTGCAGGCTCAATACTGTTTTCAACATCATCTAGTTTATTTTGCTTTGATTTTTCTAGAGCAGCTAATTTTTTTTCTAAATCAATTCTTAATTGTTCTATTTTACTTGTAACATCTTTTTTGTTAGCGCCATTTGCATCCATAATTATAGTAATAGTTTGTTGTTGTTTTAAATAATTATATTATTTTTATTCTCATAAATAATATGTATAAAGCAAATATATACTTTTTATTATTATATATTAATTTTTTTTCAACTTTAAACCTTATTAAATATTAATAGTCTAAGAATTAAAGATGTGATTTTGAACGAGAAGGAACTAATCAAAAGACTTAAATACTTACCTACGCAAGAAGATGCTTTTAAACAACTTATGTTTGAATATAAAGAGCGTTTATACTGGCACATTAGAAAAATAGTTAAAACGCATGCAAATACTGATGATGTTTTACAAAATACATTTGTAAAAGTATTTCGAAATATTCATAAATTTAAAGAAGAATCAAAATTATTTTCTTGGATGTATCGAATAGCAACAAATGAATCTTTGACCTATATTAAAAAAGAGGCTTCAAGAAAATCTATAACAATTGAAGATGTAAATTACCAACTAGCCAAAAACTTAGAGAGTGATGTTTATTTTAATGGTAACGAAATAGAATTACTTTTACAAAAAGCTATTGCAAAATTACCACAAAAACAACAACTTGTATTTAATATGAAGTATTTTGACGCTATAAAGTACAAAGAAATGTCGGTTATTTTAGACACTTCGGTTGGTGCTTTAAAAGCTTCTTACCATCATGCCGTTAAAAAATTAGAAGTTTATTTAATTAAATCTTAAACCTTTTCCTATTAAATTGGTCTAAATAATAAAGATGAAAAAGGTGAAAAACACAAACAAAGATATAAAAGATAATTACAAAGTACCAAAAGACTATTTTAATTTTTTTGAAAATAAAATTTATAAAAAATTAAAATTCTATAAATCCAAACCATTTAGTGTGCCGGATTCTTATTTTGATTCTATTGAAAACTCAGTACTTCATAAAATTAAAAAGAAAGAAGGAAGTAAGTTTATTGTGTTTCCCTTAAAACAACGCATAATAAAATATATTATTCCACTAGGAATTGCCGCATCATTTATATTATTCTCTGGAATTCTGTTTTTTAGCAATCCTAAAGTGAATTTTAACAATCTTACTCAAACAGATATAGAAAACTGGTTAGACATACATCTTGAAGATGTAAATAGTTACACCATTGACAACGCATATGAAGATGTGTATTTAGAAGACTTATCCAGTATTTTGGAAGAGGAACTTTTGTATTACTTAAAAGACACATCAATTGAAAATTTAGACATCTTTAATTAAATTATTATGACAAAAAAAATTATTATTATTTTTATACTTATTGGAATAAGTACGGATTTATTTTCACAAATAAAAAAAGATAGAATTAAAGCACTAAAAATCGCCTATTTAACAGAGAAATTGGATTTGTCTGTAGATGAAGCTACTCAATTTTGGCCAATTTACAACCAATATGCAAAAACAGAAAAACAATTAAAAAGAGTTAAAAGACAGGCTTTAAGAAAACAAATTATTTCTAAAGGAGGAATTGACAATTTTACAGATATACAAGCAAATGAAATATTAGCTGAATTACTAGTAATTGAGGATACATCTTATTTTGCTAAAAAGGAAATGATAACAGATTTAAAAAAAGTAATTTCTACTAAAAAAATAATAAACCTACTGAAAGCAGAGCAAGAATTCAACAAAAGGTTATTACATAAATTAAGAGGTAGAAGACAAAATACTCGGTGAAATTAATTACGTGTTGCTTATTTATGAACTATGAATACATGGTTTCTCGTAAAACTTTAACCTTATCATTTGCATAATACTCTTCAAAAGTCATATGTCTATCAATGACTCCTTTTGGAGTTAATTCCACTACTCTATTTGCTACAGTTTGCGCAAACTCATGATCATGAGTTGACAATAATATAGATCCTTTAAAATTATTTAACGAATTATTAAATGCTTGTATAGACTCTAAGTCTAAATGGTTTGTAGGCTCATCAATCAATAAGACATTTGCTCTTGTCATCATCATACGCGACAGCATACATCTCACTTTTTCTCCACCAGAAAGTACGGTACATTTTTTTAAAGCCTCTTCTCCACTAAAAATCATTTTACCTAAAAAACCTCTTAAATAAACTTCCTCTCGTTCCTCTTCGGTTTTTGCATATTGTCTTAACCAATCTACCAAATCTAAATCTCCATCTTTAAAAAAATCAGCATTATCTAATGGCAAATATGCTTGTGAAGTAGTAACTCCCCATTTATATTCTCCGTTAAAATCAGTATCATTTCCTGAAATTATTTCAAAAAAAGCAGTTACTGCTCTAGAGTCTTTAGAAATAACTACAATTTTATCTCCTTTAGCTAGGTTTAGGTTAATCTTTTGAAATAACACTTTTCCATCTACCCTTTTTTCCAACTCTTCAATATGCAAAATTTGATCTCCAGCTTCTCGTTCTCTATCAAATATTATTGCTGGATACCTTCTACTTGAAGGTTTAATATCTTCCACATTTAATTTTTCAATCATTTTCTTTCTACTTGTTGCTTGCTTTGATTTTGCAACATTGGCAGAAAAACGTCTGATAAATTCTTCTAATTCTTTTTTCTTGTCTTCGGCTTTTTTATTTTGCTGTGCTCTTTGCCTAGAAGCCAATTGGCTTGATTCATACCAAAATGTATAATTTCCTGAAAAATGATTTATTTTATTATAATCAATATCCGAAATATGGGTACAAACCGCATCTAAAAAGTGTCTATCATGCGACACAACAATTACAGTGTTTTTATAGTTTGCAAGAAAATTTTCTAACCATGAAATCGTTTCGTAGTCTAAATCATTGGTAGGCTCATCCATTACTAATAAATCTGGATTTCCAAAAAGAGCTTGGGCAATTAAAATTCTAACCTTAGCTTTACCACCAACATCCTTCATCAAAATATAATGCATATCTTCTGTAATACCAACTGATGATAATAACGTTGCGGCATCACTCTCGGATGTCCAACCTCCTTTTTCTTCATAAATTGCTCCTAACTCACCTGCTTTTACACCATCTTCTTCATTAAAATCTGGCTTAGCATATAAGGCATCCATTTCTATTTTTAATTCATACAATGGTTTATTACCCATTAAAACAGTGTCCAATACATTAAAATTATCAAAAGCAAAATGATCTTGAGATAAAACCGACATTCTTTTCCCTTTTTCTAAAGAAACATTTCCACTTGTAGGATCCATATCTCCAGCAATGATTTTTAAAAAAGTAGATTTTCCAGCACCATTTGCTCCAATTATACCATAACAATTACCATGGATGAATTTAGTATTTACTTCGTCAAAAAGTATTCTTTTTCCGAATTGTACGGATAAATTTGAAACTGTTAACATATCTTTAAATTTTTGGCAAAAATACTCTTTTTTTTGAATTTGTAATTCGATTCGTATTATTAGTTTTTTAACGTTCATTTAACAACAAAACCTCTATTTAATTAATATGTTTGCTCATAATTATTTGAAAAATTATATGCGAGTTAAATATTATATACTTTTTGGAATCCTTTCATTTTTAGCACTCACAAGCTGTAAGTCTACCAATAAAAATGAAATCACTTTTTTTGGTGGTCAAATAAAAAACCCCAAAGATAATATGGTATATTTATATCAAGGAAATAAAAAAATTACAGAATCGCCTATTAATCAAAATTCAAAATTTTCTTTCAAATTAGATAGCATTCAAGCGGGTTTATACACTTTTAAACATGGTGAAGAATATCAATATATTTACATAGAGCCCAAGGATAGTCTACAAATACGTTTAAATACTTGGGATTTTGATGAATCTTTAGTTTTTAGTGGTAAAGGTGCCGAACGTAATAATTTTTTAATTCAACTTTTTTTAGATAACGAAAGAGATGCAAAACTAACAGTCAATTTTTTTAAACTGAATGAACGTGATTTTTTAAAAAATTCAGATTCTTTAATAAAACTAAAAAAACTTCAGTTTAAACAATTTAAATCTGGCACAAACAAACAGTCAAAGAAATTTGAAGAACTTATTCAAACAGCAATATATTTTCCAATATACGCAAACAAAGAACGCTATGCATCCTACGCGAAATATCTTAATAATACATCGAAATTACCCGAATTAAGCATCGATTTTTATACGTATAGAAAAAAAATTAAGCTTAAAAATAATTTATTCCCTAATTATTATACTTTTCAAAATTATTTATGGAATCATGTTTATAACTTAGCACTATATGAACAGGAGAAAGACACCTTACAGCAACTATCAACACTTGTTCTTAAACAAATTGTAAAAACAGTTTCTAACCAAAGCTTAAAAAATACCATGTTACAAAAAACATATATCAATAGTTTATTAGACAGTGATTGTGTTTTAAAAGATAATGGATTATCACATCAAATATTTATTGAACATTGTACCGATAATGAAAGTATCTCTAAGGTAGATAAACTTATAAAAACAATGCGTACTTTCAAAAAAGGAACAATTTTCCCTTCCTTGAACTTGATAAATACAGCAGGTACTACTATTACTACTAGTAATTTTAATTCTAAAAATACGGTTATTTACTTTTGGCCCAAAGAATTAAATCGCATTCAAAATATGGCAAAAAGAATACACTATCTAACTAAAAAACATCCCTATATTAATTTTATAGGTATTGATACACAATTAGATAATTATAATTGGAAAGCCTACATTAAAGCTAACCAATTGGATTATAAAAATCAATTTCAATTGCAATTAGCTGCTAATTCGTCTTATTTTACCAACGATATTCCCAGAGCAATTATACTTAATAATAAAAAAATAATTCAAAGTAATTTTACGCATTTATCGCACCACAATTTTGAAAAAAAATTACTGCAATTAAAAAAATAGCTAAAAAATCATCCATATCAATAAATAAATGTAGTTTTGCACTCGAATTAAGTACTTGATTTAAGGGGTGTAATTGTCGAATTTTTACACTTAAATTAACTACTGTAAAAATAAAAATACAATATGTCATCATTTAAAGACCTTGGGCTTTGTAGTGAAATTACAACAGCTTTAGAAGATTTAGGTTATAAAAAACCTACCGAAATTCAAGAATTAGCTATCCCACAAATTTTAGGATCCGATAAAGATTTAAAAGCTTTTGCACAAACAGGAACAGGTAAAACAGCTGCTTTTGCTCTACCCGTATTAGAAAAAATTGATACTTCTAGTAAAGCAACACAAGCTATTATCTTATCTCCTACAAGAGAATTAGCTATTCAAATAGCAAAAAATGTAAAGGAATTTGCAAAAAACATCAAAGGCTTAAAAGTTGTTGCCGTTTATGGAGGCGCAAATATCTCAAACCAAATAAGTGATCTTAAAAAAGGCGCTCAAATTGTTGTTGGTACACCAGGAAGAACGGTTGATTTGATAAACCGTAGAGCATTAAAGTTAGGCGATGTAAAATGGGTAACCTTAGATGAAGCAGATGAAATGCTTAATATGGGTTTCAAAGAAGATATTGACCAAATATTAGATGTTACTCCAGATAAAAAACAAACTTTATTGTTTTCGGCAACATTTCCTAGAGAAGTAGAAGCTATTGCAAGAAATTATATGTTTAAGCCTACCGAAATTAGTGCAGGAACAAAAAATCAAGGAGCCGATACTGTTGAACATCAATATTACGTGGTTTCGGAGAGAAATAGATACCCAACCTTAAAACGTATCGTAGATGTAAATACTGGTATTTATGGCATTATTTTTTGTAGAACTCGTAGAGAAACACAAGAAATTGCCGATAAATTAATCCAAGATGGTTATGGAGCAGATTCGCTTCACGGTGAATTATCACAAGCACAACGTGATATTGTGATGAAAAAATTTCGCAACAAAAAAATACAAATATTAGTAGCTACCGATGTTGCTGCACGCGGAATTGATATAACCGATTTAACACACGTTATTAACCATAAATTACCAGACCAATTAGAATCTTACACGCATAGAAGTGGTAGAACTGGTAGAGCTGGTGCTGAAGGGATTTCTATTGTTATTGTTACTAATAAGGACAAAAATAGAATCAAACAAATTGAACGTAAAATAGGAAAAAGTTTTATTCAAAAAGAAGTGCCATCTGGTAAAGAAATTGTAGGTATAAAATTATTGCAATACGCTCAAAAAATTAAAGCGATTAAAGTTAATGAGGAAGATTTAAGTGATAACTTTGAAGAAATAGCTAAAGATCTTAAAAAACTAACTAAAGACGAGTTAATTAAACGATTTATATACAATGAGTTAGAGCATTTATTAAGTTATTATCAAAAAACATCTGATATTTTAGCAGATACCGGTAGAGAACGTGTTACTGATGAAAACATGCAACGTTTCTTTATAAATGTTGGTAAAATGGATGATTTGAATCCAGCAAGAATGATTGGTTTAATCAATGATTATTTACGTAAAAAAGTAGATATTGGTCAAATTGAAATTCTTAAGAGCTTTTCTTTCTTTGAAATACCAAAAGAACATAGTGACGAGTTATTACAGGGCTTTGAAAATGCTGAATTTAATGGTCGAGGTGTAAATGTAGAAAAAACAACACAACCAAAAACACGTAGTCGCAATAGAGATCGCGGAAGAGATAGAGATCGCGGAAGAGGAAGAGATCGCAATCGTAGTGGTGGCGATAGAGATCGTAGCCGAAGCCATTCTGGTGGAGATCGTAATAGAAGCAGTAACGACAGAAGTAGTAGCGATAGAGGTCGTGGCGGAAGAGATGGCGATTTTAAACGCCGTACTGAAAAAAGCACAAGACGTAGAAGAACAAGAGATTAAACTTTATATAAATAAATAATAAGGTTGTTTGCAATATTCAAACAACCTTTTTTTTGTGCCTACTATTTAAGATATTAAGTTTATATTTGTTAGCTAATAATAAACATTGAGTACACTAAAACGTTTTTTTAAGAATACGATAATTTATGGTATTGCTGCAGTTTTACCAAGAATAATAACCATTGTTCTATTAAAATTAAAAACAAATGTTTTTGGCACAAAAACTTTTGCTGTCGATGTTGAATATTATATTTACGCAGCTTATTTTAATGCTTTTTTAACCTATGGTATGGAAACGGCATTTTTTCGTTTTTTCACCAAAGAAAAAGAAAAAGGTAAGGTAGTATCAACGGCATTTATAAGTCTCTTATTTACTAGCCTCTTTTTTTTATTAGTAGGCTTGTATTTTTCTAATGACATAAGTATTTACTTTGGTTTTGCAAACCCTATTCATTTTCAAATTTTAATTTTAACAATTGTATTAGATACACTAGTTGTTATACCATATGCATACTTGAGAGTAACTAACAGACCTGTCCAATTTTCATTTTTCAAAGTAGGTCATGTTGTTATTTATGCTTTTCTCGTCTTCTTTTTTTTAGGAATAGCTCCAAAATATCAACTAAAATTACCCGAATTTTTAATCAGTACTTTTGGAGACTCCTCTATTAGTGTTGTTTACGTGTTTCTATCTGGCGTTATAGCTAGTTTTATAACCTTTGTAATAATGATTCCAATAATTTTTAAATTCAAATTTGCGTTTGATCTTCATTTATTGAAACGATTATTAGTATATGGCTTACCAATTATGGCAATAAGCTTGGCATTTGTAACCAATGAGAATTTAGACAAACTACTACTCCCAAAATATTTAGGAAAATCTGAAATGGGTATTTATGCAGCCTGTTATAAATTAGGTGTTTTTATGACCATTTTTGTAATGGCATTTAGAATGGGAGCTGAACCGTTTTTTTTCAACCAAGCCGATAAAAAAAATGCCAAAGAATCGTATGCAATAATCCTTACTTGGTTCACCATTATTGGAGCTATTTTCATGTTTGTTATTGTTGCATATATTAAATTATTTGCAAACCTAATTATTGGTAATGAGGAGTTTTTACAAGCCCTACAAATTGTACCAATCATTTTATTGGCAAATTTATTTTTAGGTATATATGCTAATTTATCCATCTGGTATAAACTTACGGATAAAACAAAATATGGTATGTATATTTCTGTATTTGGTGCCATTTTAACTATTCTATTAAATATTATATTCATTCCAAAATATGGTTATATGGCTTCGGCTTGGGCTACTTTGGCAGTTTATGCAAGTATGACTTTTATTTCTTATTTTTTAGGAAAGAAATATTATCCTGTACCGTATAATTTAAAAAAAATAGGTTTTTATTTATTTATTACCATTTTATTTTCGTTTATGTCCTTTCATATTTATCAAGAAAATTATTACGTTTCATCGATACTCCTTCTTGCCTTTATAGGAATTATTTATTTATTAGAAAAGAGGAATATCCATCGAATATTAAATTAATAGATATGGGAATTCTAAAATTAGACCAATAAAATATACAAGAAGAATACATTTGTTGCGCTTTTAGCGACAAGAAATGCAGTTCTGGTTATCAGAAAAAAAATCTTGACTAAAAACAACATTTAAAAATGGTTCTATTTTTAAAAAATTAAATGTTAGAGGAGAAGTTTTTATCGATGTGCCCATAGAAAAATCTTGGCTTCCGTTAAACGAAAAAAAACTTTATGGTAATAAACTACTTTTGGGTATCGGGGCAATTTAAAAAACAAGGCAACGGAAAAAAAATATTACAAGAATACTTAAACTACGCCCAAAATATGGATGGAATCATAGCCATATCTAGTGATAAAAAAAGGCCCTATTATGACAGACCCTAAATTTTGAAAAAAATGAGATTTGAAATTATAGATCAAGCAAAACCTTTTTTTAAACTTTGGGGATTAAAAACAAACTAAAAAACGACATTTCCTACTATAAAAGAAACAGCAAAATCTGGAACTTGTTCAAATAATAACGGAATTACAGCTTATTATTCAAATACTTGTTCATTTATGGATTATTATACCAATAATTGACTAAGGCAATAACATGTCACTAAAAAATTAATCATCTTCAAACAAAAAAAGAGGCACAAAAAATGCCTATCCCTTGGATTATTAATAGTATGTTTTATAAAGGTGAATTAGGTCACCTCAGAAATGAAGCCTCAAAAACATCTCGACAAATTAATGTAAATAAATTTTATTTATACTTAAATAAAAACAATCAATTATTTTTATAGGCTAATTGTCGCCGTTTGTTTAGATATTTGCAGTAGAAATTTAAACAAACAAATAGTATGACGAATTTAATAGGAATAGACACAAAAAAAGCAAGTATACTTAGTGCTATGCTAAATGAATTATTAGCAGATTACCAATTATTTTATCAAAATTTAAGAGGCTTACACTGGAATATTAAAGGAAAAGATTTTTTTGAATTACACGTAAAATTTGAAGAATTTTACGATGACGCAGTAATTAAAGTAGATGAAATAGCCGAACGTATTTTAACTTTAGAAGGAGAACCTTTACATACATTTACAGATTATCTTACGGTTTCGAAAATAAAAGAAGAAAAAGGTATAACTAATGGAGAAAAAGGTGTCGAAATTATCATTGCAAACTTCTCCATATTAATCTTAAAAGAAAGAGCTATTTTGAAATATGCTGGCAATGCAGATGATGAAGGAACAGCAAGTTTAATGAGTGATTATATTTCACAAACCGAAAAAACACTTTGGATGTTAAATTCATTTTTAAATTAGATAAAATTAAACATAAATTTGTAAATTTGGGATTCTAAAATTCCTCATTACAAAACGAAAGGCAAGTAGTTTTTAGTCATTTTGCCTTTTTTTTAAAATCTATTCTTATGCAAATAAACATCCTCAATAAATCAAAACATGCTTTGCCACATTATGAAACCAATGCGTCGGCTGGTATGGATTTAAAAGCAAATATTACAGAAAAAATAATTCTAAAACCTATGGAGAGAATTATTGTAAAAACAGGTTTATTTATGGCGCTTCCAAAAGGATTTGAAGCACAAATAAGACCACGAAGTGGTTTAGCAATTAAAAACGGAATTACAGTATTAAATGCACCTGGAACTATTGATCCGGATTATAGAGGCGAAATTGGCGTTATTCTCATTAATTTATCTAAAGAGAATTTCACCATAAATGATGGCGATCGAATTGCACAAATGGTAATAGCAAAATACAAACAAGCCAAATGGAATGAAGTTGTTACCTTAGATGAAACCAAACGTGGCAAAGGAGGTTTTGGCAGTACTGGTGTTTGAAAATATGGAAAAAATACCACATATTAAACACATCTTTTTTGATTTAGATCATACTTTATGGGATTTTGAAACCAATTCAAAAAAAACCTATGAATTTATTTTTAACAAAAATAAGATCTTTATTAATTTAGATAGATTCATAGAAACATATTCCCCAATAAATCATCATTATTGGAAATTGTATAGAGACGAAAAGGTTAGTAAAACACAACTAAAATACGCACGTCTAAAAGATACGTTTAAAGAATTGAATTATAGAATTACTGATGATTTAATACATCTTTTAGCAGATGAATATTTAAACAACTTATCTAATTACAATACTTTATTTAAAGGAACTATTGATTTATTAGAATACTTAAAAGATAAGTATCAATTACATATTATTACTAATGGTTTTTCAGAAATTCAAAATGCTAAACTTCAAAATGCAAAAATAGCTTCTTATTTTACACATATAATTACTTCAGAAAAGGTAGAGGTTAAAAAGCCTAATCCTAAAATTTTCTTTTATGCATTAAAAGTATCTAAGGCTAATACCTATGATTCTATAATGATTGGAGACAATACAGAAGCCGATATTATGGGAGCGAAAAATATTGGTTTAAAAACAATACACTGTAATTTTACGAATAATCCTTCCGTTAAAAATACTATTGTAATTACTCGTTTATCTCAAATAAAAAATTACTTGTAATTTCTGAAAAAATCTAATTATTTTAAAATAGTTAGAAATTAGAGATTTCAAATTCTGTTCTTCTATTAAGTCTATGCGCTGCTTCAGAACATTTAACCTTATTCGAGCATTTGTTTCTGAGTCGTTCTTCACCATATCCTACGGATATAATATTTTTTGATGAAAAATTACCTTTTAACATTATATATTCTGCAACCGCATCTGCTCTTCGCTGCGATAATAAAATATTATATTTATAAGAAGCTCTAGAATCGGTATGTGAAGAAGCGCTAACATTAAACTCAGGGCATTTTCTCATTATTCTTATTACCTTATTTAAGGTAACCGATGCAGTTTGACCAATATTACTTTTATTTAACCCGAAATACACATTATTTATTAAGTCTAATTGCTCTTGACATTTAATATATTTTCTTAATTTGACATCTAAAATAGTATTTGTATTTGACACTTTCGCTAATTCATTCTTTTTGGTTTCATTAATAGAATCTGTTTTTTTAACCATACTTTTACCCTTAGACTTCGTAGTATTTTCATTTTTTAAAGTCACAGGATTTATTAATTTTTGAAAAGAGTACAGTTCATTTTTAGAGTAATCTCCATTCCTATTTGAGATAAAGTACCCCATATTCATATCATTTCTTCTAACATAAGAAAAATCATCCTTTTTACTATTAATTGACTCTCCTAAATTAAGTGCATTAGAATTGTTATCTAATAAATTGATTGAAAAAATATCATATTTCCCAAAACCACCTCTTCCTTCAGAAGAAAAATAAAGCGTGTTATTTATAATAAATGGTGCTATTTCATTACCCGAAGTATTAATTCTTGGTCCAAGATTTTCTGGTGTTCCATATTTATTATTACCCAAAATTGCTACTTTATAAATATCATTCTTCCCTAATGAACTTTTCATGTTTGATACGAAATATAGCATTGTTCCTTCATCATTCAAACAAGGATACCCAAAAGAAACACGTTTTTTATTAAAAGGTAGTTTTTTTATTTTTTTCCATTTTTCTGAAGAAACAACAATTGCTTTATATAATTCTAAATGGTTTTTTTTAGATTTTCTTGTAAAATAAACCTCCTTATAATCTTTAGTAAAAGCTAAATTAATTTCATCATATTTCGTATTTACCTTACCAATAATCGACTGACTTTTAATAATATCACCATACTCATCAATAAATCCAAAATAAAAATCTAAATTATTTTTCTCTGTTGGTTTAGTAACTATAGAAGATGAAGAGTACATAACAACATCATCCCCATAATATGTAATACTAGAGACTGGAAAGTCTTTGTTTAATTTGTTTTTTTTAATAAAATATTTTTCTGTCGTTTGAGAGAATATGATTTGACTAGAGATCAATATAAATACTGCTACTATTTTTTTCATGTTATTTTAATAGATTAATAAAAATTTA
>CAZOQL010000065.1:0-13561 GCA_964582005.1 uncultured Flavobacteriaceae bacterium
CACCAAATTGTATGGCTGAAAGTTCTTTTACTATTACCATTAATAGTATTACGGCAGATGCACCAAATGATGTTACCATGTGTGATTCGTATACATTACCTGCATTAAGTGCCAATAACAACTACTATACTGCAACTGGCGGCGCAGGAACTATGTTAAATGCTAACGATGCTATTACTACTACACAGACTATATTTGTGTATGTAACTACCAATACAAATCCTATTTGTACCGATGAGAATTCGTTTGTAGTTACTATCAATACCATTACAGTTGATGTACTTAGTAATCAAGAAAATTGTGATAATTATACCTTACCAACATTAACCGTTGGTAATTATTTTACAGGAGCAGGCGGAACTGGAACAGCTTTAAATGCTGGTGATATTATTACAGCTACCCAAACCATCTATATTTATGGTGAAACTGGAACTACACCAAATTGTACGGATGAAAGTTCATTTACTTTTACACTATTTCAAACTCCTATGACTGGTATGCCAACACAATTAAACGAATGTGATAATGGTGATGGAACAGCAAACTTTGATTTAACAAATATAGAAGATGAAATTGTAGATAATCAAGCTGTTACAATTACGTATCATAATACACAAGCAGATGCAAATGACGGACTTAATAGTATAAACACCAATCCTGTTGCAAGAGTAACTGGTAATATTTGGGCACGTATAGAAAACTCAGATGGTTGTTTTGATGTTATAGAAGTTCCTCTTTTTGTAGAACAATGTTTTGTAATAATACCACGCGGGTTTTCACCAAATAGTTCTATTGTAGAAAATCAAACTTTTACGATTAACAATATTAAAACTATGTTTCCTAAGTATACCTTATATATCTATAATAGATATGGACAAGAAATATATAAAGGCGATGCAACAAAAGAAGATTGGAATGGAAGAAAAGATAATGATGGAGACTTTTTACCTGCTGGTACATACTTCTATGGTTTAAAACTTAACGATGAACAAGATATTAGTTTTAGAGGTTGGGTTTATTTACAACTTTAAAACAATAAAATAATAACTTATTTAAAAGCGAATTTCATTTTGAAATTCGCTTTTTTTAATAAATATAAAATAATATTGAAAGTATTAATAATAACATATTATTTTCCTCCAGCTGGTGGATCTGGCGTACAACGTTGGTTGAAATTTGTAAAGTATTTACCGAAATTTTCCATTGAGCCAATAGTTTATACTATAAAAAATCCGAATTACCCAATTACCGACACTTCTTTAGAGTCTGAAATTCCTAAGAATATAACCATTCTCAAAAAACCAATATTTGAACCAAATAACATTTTAAATTTCTTTAAAAAAAAGAATAAAGAAAGCGCAGGTTTTCTAAATAAAAACCCTTCTTTTTTTGGCAAATTAGTCCAATATATTAGAGCCAATTATTTTATACCAGATGCACGTAAATATTGGA
Source organism: uncultured Flavobacteriaceae bacterium (assembly GCA_964582005.1). Taxonomy (GTDB): domain Bacteria; phylum Bacteroidota; class Bacteroidia; order Flavobacteriales; family Flavobacteriaceae; genus S010-17. The sequence goes on from CAZOQL010000065.1 coordinate 1,453, forward strand.
TAAAACCATCGGTTACTTACCTAACAAAATATCTGCAAAAAAACAATATTGATGTAATTATTACAACAGGCCCACCACATAGTGTGCATTTAATTGGTCTTGCTTTAAAAGAAAAAACAACTATAAAATGGATAGCTGATTTTAGAGACCCTTGGACAGATATTGATTATTTTCATCAATTACCACTTACTAAAAAAGCTAAAAAAAAACATTTTCAGTTAGAAAAAAAAGTATTACAAAAAGCAGATACTGTATTAGTTGTTGGTAAAACAATGCAAAAAAATTATTTAAAAATTAATCCAAATACTACAGTAATTACCAATGGCTTTGATAGCTTTACAAATAACAATAAAATTGAGTTAGACAGGAAATTTAGCTTACTTCATATTGGCATGTTAAATTCCGATAGAAATCATGCTATGCTTTGGAAAGTCTTAGCCGAATTAATTAATGAGAACAACAGATTTAAAAAAGATTTAGAAATTAAATTAATTGGTAAAGTTAGTACTGATACTATTAAAAGCATTCAAAATTACAAACTTCAAAACAATTTAAATCACATAAATTATGTAAAACATAGCGATGTAATCACATACCAAAAATCAGCACAAGTATTACTTTTATTAATAAACAAAGTACCAAGTGCAAAAGGAATTATAACAGGCAAAATATTTGAATATCTGCAAGCAAAAAGACCAATTTTAGCTATTGCACCAATAAATGGTGATTTATCCGAAATAATTCATACAACCAAAGCAGGAGCGGTTATTGATTTCAAGGATGAAATAAGTTTAAAAAAAGAGATTTTGAATTTATATGAAAAATTTAAAAACGGAAATTTAGAAATAAACTCTGTACATATTGAAAAATACCATCGTAAAGAACTCACCAAAGAGTTAGTAACTATTCTAAGAAATATATAATTATGGATTTAGAAAGAGTGGAACGAGAATTAACAAAAAGAACATCTATACCTTACAAGTGGGGAAGAAAACAAACTAATATTTGGGATAAAAAAACAAATTTTATTTACAAAACCTATAGTGTTAAAAGGTTAATGGAAATAATGGATACTTTAAATTCTCAAGAAAAAAATTATGCCTTAAATAGGTGGTTTAATTTTTGGAGCGCAATGGCTGTTGAACATATTTTTTGCTCTCACCAAATTGTAAAACCCAATACAAATAGCTATGATAGATTAATAGATTTTAGCATAAATGCTATTCCTTTTGATCATAAAACTTCCATTTTCCCAAAAGGTTTTGGCAAATCTTACACCTATGCAAAGAATAATAAAAAAGAATTAATAGAGTGGTTATATGAAAATCAAAGTCAAGAAAACAGAAAACACTTAAAAAACAGATTGTATATTGTTTTATTTGATGCTAAAAACTACAAACATTGGGAATTAAAAGCTAAAATATCCTTATTAAAAATCCAAATTGATAATTATATTATGAACTTTAATTCTAAAAATTTAATACATTTAACATTTAATAACGAAACGGTAGTTTCCGATATAATTTGGATTGAAAATGCGTAAAAAAATAGTAATCATATTAGGTGCAAGACCACAATTTGTAAAAGCTGCTGTTTTAAGTAGAGTTATTTCTAAACACCAAGAAATTGAAGAGATTATCATTCATACTGGACAACATTACGATACTAATATGAGTGCCATTTTTTTTAACGAAATGGAAATACCAAAACCAAAATACAACTTAGCAATAAATGGCTTAGGTCACGGGGCAATGACTGGGCAAATGCTAGAAAAAATTGAAGAAATTTTACAAATAGAAAAACCAGATGCCATTGTAGTTTTTGGAGATACTAATTCTACTATTGCAGGCTCTTTAGCTGCAAAAAAATTACATATAAAAGTAATTCATATAGAAGCCGGTTTGCGTTCCTTTAATATGAAAATGCCTGAAGAAATTAATAGAATTTTAACCGATCGCATATCTAACCTCTTACTCTGTCCTACCGAAACTGCAATTGAAAATTTAGAAAACGAAGGTTTTAAAAATTTGGATATTAAAATTGTACATAGTGGTGATATTATGAAAGATGCTGTTTTATATTACGGAAAAACTTCTGCACAAAAAGCCTCTATTTACCCTAATTTAAATCTAACAAAAAACAATTTTGTTTTGGCTACCATTCATCGGCAAGAAAACACGGATGATGTAGAAAAACTAACATCCATATTTAAAGGTTTAGAAAAAATTGCCACCACTATGGAAGTTATTTTACCATTACATCCAAGAACAAAGAACATTTTAGAAAAACACCATTTAAAGCCAAAAATCACCTTTATTGAACCTGTTGGTTATTTTGATATGTTGGAATTATTAAAAAATTGTAATTTGGTGATTACCGATAGTGGTGGATTACAAAAAGAAGCCTTTTTCAATAAAAAATATTGTATTATTGCTCGTGAAGAAACCGAATGGATTGAATTAGTAACTAATAATTTTGCAAAAATAATTGGTAGTGATTCTAAAAAAATGCAAGCTTCTTTTCAGTATTTTCAAAAAGAAATTGTAAATAAAACTACCGATTTTTCAAAAAACCTGTATGGCAATAATGTCGGAGAAAATATATATCACGAAATTAGCACCTTAATAAACACCTAAACTATGACTTTGCCAAGATTTTTAACTGCAGACAATACTGATAATCCTAACGATAATTTTGTAATACATACCGAATATCCTCGTTTTATAATTAATTTAATTGACGATGAAATTGAATGGTTAGAAGATTTTACTATAGATGACGAAGTAGATTTTACCAACCAAGTAGCCGAATTAATTGATGAAGCTAGCGTTTTTTACGATAAAGAAGTAGAAAAATACAAAGAGGAATAAGTCTTAAATCTTACTTCTACGTTTCGAATTTGGATTTTTTATTTTAAAAATTTCCTCTTCAAAATTCAAAACCGCATCGGACATTTGCACGCCATAAATTACCACTTTAAAAATATCGGAATAATTATCTTCAGACATTTGTGAGTATTTTATTTTATCAATAAGTTGATTGACTGAATTTGGCGTAGAATTACTATGCCCAACAATAACAACCGTTTTTCCTTTATATTTTTTTGAAAGTTGCTTAAAATCTTCCTTAAAAGGCTCATAATAAGTGACTTTTAAATTTTTATTTTTTGCTAAAGGTGCTACTGTTTGTATTGTTCTATTAAAATTAGTGGTGTAAATTGCTACAATATTTTTCTTAGCAAATAAATCTACATATAAAGCAGCTCTTTTATTACCAATTTCTGACAATTCGGGATTCCTTGAATTATCGTCTTTTTTTTCGGCATGTCTTATGAAATAAAAAACGGTTCCTCCAACTTCAGAAACTAAATGCTTTTTTTTAGCTTTTTTTGTGCTTTTTTTTACTCTATTTTCTCCATCATGAGAAGATGGAATTATTATTGTTTTACAAGAAATTAAGCTAATAACTATTAAAAATACTATTTTTTTCATAACAATGCGTTTTAATTTAAAGTGTTGTTAGTTTAAATTAATCTATAATTGCATCTTGAACCACTTGCTGTACTTTGGTTCGTATATCTTCTTTTGTTAATCCATTATTTGCCATAGTAGGATAAACCCTATTCGACAAAAATACATAAACTAATCCACTTTTAGGGTCTGCCCAAGCATAAGTACCTGTAAAACCACTATGCCCGAAACTTTCTGGAGAAACACAAGCACAAGTTGCTAACTCTTTTTCTCTAATTTGGGGCTTATCAAAACCCAAACCTCTACGGATACTATCCTTTTTATAATATGCCGTATTGAATTTTTTAATAGTTTTTGTTTTTAAATATCTTTTTCCTCCATAATAGCCTTTTTGCAAATACATTTGCATCATTTTGGCCACATCGGTTGCATTACCAAACAAGCCAGCATTACCACTTACACCATCTAACATTGCTGCGCCCATATCATGGACATCGCCTTGTAGTAATTGGTGTCTAAAATATGTATCTATTTCAGTAGGTACTATTTGCTCTTTTTTAAATTTATCCAAGGGTTTATATGTTAAGGTATTTGCACCAAGTGGTTTATAAAAAATAGAATCGTTTAATACTTGTAATGGTTTCTTATATTGCTTTTCTAAGTAATCTTTAAATAAATAAAATGCGAGTCCACTATATTTATAACCAGGTTTTAAACGTTGTTCTTCCTTAGCTATTCTTGAAAAAATGGTATCTTTATAATCCGTTCTTAAATATAAATCTTTAGCAACTCGAATAGTAAATTGCTTAGACTTTCTATTTCGGTAATATGTAGCCAATGGTTTTTTTGTTACGGAATCTATTGTTTCCAAATAAAAAGGTATCCAAGCACGCAATCTACCGTTATGTGCTAAAGCTTCTTTAATAGTTATGGTATCTTTATTTGTTCCCTTTATTAAAGGCATAATTTCGCCAAGTGTGCTTTCAATAGTAAATTTATGGTCTTCCTCGGCTTTCATAATCATAGAGGTTGCTCCTAAAATTTTAGTTAATGAAGCTAAATCGTAGATACTTTCATTGGTCACTTTTTTTATTTTAGCACTCGTATAATGACCATAATTTTTTCTAAAAACAACAGTCCCTTTTCTTGCTACTAAAACTTGTAAACCAGGTGCCATTTTTTCTTTTAATACTATATTTGCTATAGAATCTACTTTTTTCAATTTAATAGAACTCATATTAAACTCTTCGGGTAAGCCAAAACCTAAACGACCTAAATTTGCCGATCGCAACCCAAAACCTTCACTAAAACGAATGTCTATATTTACAGGTAGTTTCCCTTTTGTTCCCAAAGCTCCAAATAACATTTGGGCTGAAATATCTTGTGCTATTTTTGAATTTTGATAAGAAACTAAAATAGCATCCATATTTACAAAACTATCGATACCTAATAAAGCGTAAGGACTTGCGAATATATCTAGTATTATTTTGGTTTTATTTCTCTTATAATTATAAACATCGGTAATTAATGTTAGGTTTTGTTTTTCTATCTTGGTAAGTTTATAGCTCTTCCAAGCATTCGCATTTGATTTATGTACGCCAATTATTATGGTGTTGTATTTTTTCAATTCCTTAAGATAACCTTTATCTTTACTATCAAAAACCGTAATATTTGTATAATCTTTTAATCTATTTACAAAAGTTGCATTGTCTACATCACCTATTTTAACATACGCAATTTTTGATTTTACTAAGTCTCGTATTGGAAATACTACATTGTTATTTTTAATCAAGGTAATGGCGTTTTTGATTAATTTTCTGTGTAAAACAACATCTGCAACCGTATTTAAATCTTCTAAAATAGCATTCGCTTCAATTGGCTTATAATTTTGTAAACCACACCAATATTTTGCATTTACAATTTTACGTACCGATTCGTTAATTCTTTCTTCGGTTAAAGAATTGTTTTTTAACGCTTTTTTAATTTGAGCCACTGCTGCTCCAACATCTTCTGAAAAAAGCAACACATCATTTCCTGCCAATAAAGCTTTTAAATCTACTTTACCTTTGTTGTCTAGAAATGTTGTTGAAGCTTCTAAATCTTCTTCTACAAATTCAGAAACTCCTTTCATATTTAAGGCATCTGTAAATATAAGTCCTTTAAATTGCATCTTATTTTTTAATAAACCCGTCAAAACGGCACTTGATAATGACGTAGGTAATCTTGTGTTTTTTTCTAAACTTGGTATGCTTAAATGTGCAACCATAATGCTACCAATACCAGCTTTAAAAACTTGTCGATAAGGGTATAATTCAACCGAATCAATTCGTTCTTTAGTAAACGTAACAGTTGGTAAGGTTTTGTGAGAATCGGCACTAGTATCGCCATGACCAGGAAAATGTTTAGCACAAGCCATAACTTGCTTACTCTGTATTCCTTTGGTAAATGCAACTGCTTTATTGGCAACATTGTATTTATTTTCCCCGAAAGAACGATTACCAATTATAGGGTTTTTAGGATTTGTATTAATATCAACTACTGGAGCAAAATTCACATGGATACCCATACGTTTACATTGCTCTCCTAAACGAGCACCAAATGCTTCAATTAATTTATCGTTTCTAATCGCTCCCAAAGTCATATTCCAAGGAAAGCGATAGGTGTTTTTTAAGCGCATGTCCAAACCCCATTCGCCATCAAACGCTATTAGCAAAGGTGTTTTTGAAGATTTTTGGTATCTATTATTCCATTTTATTTGATCTTCTGGCGTGCCTTGCATAAATATCAAGCCACCTATTTCGTGCTTTTTTATAACCGATTCAATATAATTTGTATGCTTTTTATCTTTATTAGTATAAGCTGCTAACATAAATAATTGACCAATTTTTTGATCAATTGTCATTGCATTTAAGATACTATCTGTCCATTTTTTTTGCGCTAAGGAATCTTTGGTTTGTAATGGATTAACTTGCCCAAAATTTAAAGTGAAAGTTAATAAAAATATGAATGTGAATATTTTTTTCAATTTCATTTTTTTTAATTTAAAAATCGTGCATGCCAACTATTAGCAACCGAAACTTCCCATTTATTTTGATAATCATCTATAGTAGTTACCATGTTGTTAAAAACGATAGTGTCCGAATTTATTTTATCTTCTTTTACATATTTTTTAAAATCTAACATCGACACTAAATTAATAGTATCGCCATCTTTAAAGGCTGTTTGCATTCTGTCGAATAAAACAATATCCAATTCTTTTTCAATTTTTTTCATTATTTGAACAGACGAATCGATGGAACAACCTGAAGCTGACTTGTGATTTTCATCTACTGCCAAAATAATAAATTGCTGGTATTTAACTTCATAGGAAGCTTTCAATCCTTCACCATGATTATTCCAATTACTAATAAAACTTTCTAATAATTTATTTACAATCTGTACTTCTTCGTTTATAATAATACGATTAGATTGATAAATCCAAACTCTCGATGTTTTTGACAATGTATTAAAATCTACTAGCATATAATTTTTTTTCAAAGGTACTAAACTAAGAGAGAATAGAGCCTTTTTCTCTTTCAAAATATTTTTGATAATGTAGCGGAATTGTTTTTCTTTCTAATAAAGAACCTGCAATAAAATCAGGATAAATTTCATTATATTTTGCTACTTTATGCATTCCAATTCTTCTATTTATATGTTTTCTTGTTATATCTTTAGGATGTGTTAATCCAGCAGCAGCAACTAATTCTAAAAAACTATGTACAGTTTCTTCTTGGTAATTAAAAACACGCACTCCTTTATCAGCAACATCTAAACCTTTCATAAGTGATTTGTTTTGTGTAGCCACACCAACAGGGCAAGTATTTGTATTACATTCTAATGCTTGAATACAACCTGTTGCTAACATCATTGCACGTGCACTATAACAAATATCGGCACCAAGAGCCATTACTCTAGCCATGTGAAAACCAGAAATAATTTTACCCGAAGCTATTAGTTTAATGTCTTTTCTTAAATTAAAACCTGTTAAAGTATCATGAACAAACACCAAACCTTCTCGCAAAGGCATTCCCATAGAGTTTGAAAATTCTACTGGCGCTGCTCCTGTTCCGCCTTCGCCACCATCTACTGAAATAAAATCTGGTAAAACACCTGTTTCCATCATGGCTTTACAAACATCAATAAATTCCTGTTTCTTACCTATACATAGTTTAAATCCAACAGGTTTTCCGTTGGAAAGGTCACGCAATTGTTTTAGAAACTGCATAAACTCTATTGGGTTTGAAAAAGAGGAATGTGCTGGTGGCGACAAAACAGCTACACCTGATTTTATATGACGGATTTTCGCAATTTCTTCGGTGTTTTTAATAGCTGGTAAAATTCCTCCATGACCTGGTTTTGCACCTTGCGAAATTTTAAGCTCAATCATTTTTACTTGCTCTTTAGAGGCGTTTTCCTTAAAACCTTTAGCATTAAATGTCCCATCTTCATTCCTACAACCAAAATAACCTGTACCTATTTGCCAAATTAAATCACCACCATATTTTAAATGATACGGACTCAAACCACCTTCGCCCGTGTTTTGTGCAAAATGTCCTTTTTTTGCTCCTTTGTTCATCGCCATAACGGCATTTTTACTTAAAGAACCAAAGCTCATTGCAGAAATATTAAGTAAACTAGCATCGTAAGGATGTAAACAATCCTTTCCTCCTATTAAAACTCTTGGATATACGTGCCCTTTAATATCTCGGACACTATTTTTAGCATACATAGAGTGATCCATCCATTCATAACCACTTCTATAAACATTCATTTGTGTTCCAAAAGGAGTTGTGTCATTTTCTTTTTTAGAACGCTGGTAAACCAACGTTCTAAAAATTCTATTTAAAGGTCTACCTTCGGTATCTGTTTCAACAAAATATTGCATTATTTCTGGGCGAATACTTTCTAAAACATAACGCATTCTACCTATTAATGGGTAATTTCTACGTATGGCATGTCTTTTTTGAAAAAAATCATACAATCCCATTAAAAATAATGGTAAAATAATAATTAAACTCCAATACATAGTGTGCCAAAATTGAGCTAATACCAAAATGATTATAAAAACCATTACAAATAAAACAATAAATTTTTCTCTTATTTTCATATGTTCCTTTTTATTATTTTTTATCAGAATAGGCTACATTCATATGTGTTATTTTCTTGTGTATTCAAATAATTATTAGCAATGTTTCCTAAAATTAAGTTCTAAAACGCTAATATAAAAATTAATAGTAACAACGCGTAAATACCACAAATAATTTATGGAAATAAGTTGCAATTATTGTATCTTTACCTAACAAAATTTTTACAATGGGAAAAATAATTTTAAAAGATATTAAAGTATATGCCTATCACGGTTGTTTAATTGAAGAAGGTCAAATTGGCTCAGATTATCACGTAAATTTAAGTATTAAAACAGCTTTAAAAAAATCTGCAAATTCAGATTACTTACATCATACCGTAGATTATGTTCTCTTAAACAAGATAGTAAATGAAGAAATGAAAATTCGATCTAAGTTATTAGAAACAGTTGCAAATAGAGTGTTAAATAGGATTTTTATGGAAATACCATTAGTAAACAAGGCAACAATTCAGGTTTCTAAAATCAATCCTCCAATTGGTGGCGATGTAGCTATGGTTACTATTGAAATGAGCAAAAAAAGAGATGGCTAAATTTCCATTTTATATTTAATTTAAAGTAAAATAAATATATTTTTAAACTTTATTTTAAAAAATATTTAATTACATTTGCAATCCTTAAAACGAGTCCGTTTTAAGATTGGGTGTCGTGGCCGAGAGGCTAGGCAACGGTCTGCAACACCGTGTACATCGGTTCGAATCCGATCGACACCTCCAAAAACCATCTGTTTCATTACAGGTGGTTTTTTATTTGTAAAATATTTAAATACAAAAATATTTTAAGAGCATTTTAAGAATAAATTAGTAACAAATTAACATCTTTGTAGTCTAAATAAGTTAGAAATGGAAATTTATCCGATAGAAACTGGTAATTTTAAATTAGATGGAGGCGCAATGTTTGGCGTTGTTCCAAGGGTTTTGTGGCAACGTAGCAATCCTGCCGATAGCAACAACCTTATCAATATGGCAATGCGATGTATGTTAATTGAAGATGGTAATCGCTTAATTTTAATTGACACTGGTGTTGGCAACAAACAATCCGATAAGTTTTTTGGATACTATTATTTATATGGCGATTTTACTTTAGATAAATCTTTAGAAAAATTGGGATTTCATAGAGATGATATTACCGATGTTTTTTTAACCCATTTACATTTTGACCATTGTGGTGGAAGTATTCAATGGAATAAAGACAAAACTTTTTACGAACCTGCATTTAAAAATGCCAAATTTTGGACTAATAAAAAGCATTGGCAATGGGCAACTGAGCCAAACCAACGCGAAAAATCCTCTTTTTTAAAAGAGAATATAAACCCAATACAAAGTAGCGGTCAATTAAACTATATTACTTTGAGTGATACTAATTATATAGCAGATTCTGAACTTGATTTTTCTATTTTTTTAGCAGATGGACATACCGAAAAGCAAATGCTTCCGAAAATAAACTACAAAGGTAAAACCATTGTTTTTATGGCGGATTTATTACCAACCGTTGGACACATACCATTACCTTATGTTATGGGATATGATACAAGACCATTGTTAACAATGAATGAAAAAAAGCTTTTCTTAGATACTGCTGTAAATGAAGAATTTTTATTATTTTTGGAACACGATGCTTATAATGAATTATGCACTGTAAAACATACCGAAAAAGGCGTACGACTAGATAAAACATATACATTTAACGAAATTTTTAATTAAAATTAATAAACCAATGAAAATCACAAAATTAGTATTAGGACTAGGTATTGTTGCAATGGCTTTTACAAGCTGTAAATCAACAAAAACAACTAGCACAAAGGTAGTATTACCTGCAATGATTACTACAACCGATAGTATTGTTGCAAAAGGAAAATCTTTAACCGATGCCCAAGTACTATCCTGGCCACATATGGATATTATTACCGATGGTGTACCAGGAATAAGTCTAGACAAAGCCTATGACTTCATAAAAAACAAAAAAGGGCACACTGTTATTGTTGGTATTATAGATGCTGGTGTTGATATTGAGCACGAAGACCTTAAAGATGTACTTTGGACAAACCCAAAAGAAATTGCAGGCAACAACAAAGATGATGATGGCAATGGCTATATAGATGATATGCATGGTTGGAATTTTTTAGGTGGTGAAAAAGGTTCGTCTGCGCCAGAACAATTAGAAATTACACGAATTGTAAAAAGTGGGATGGATAAATTTGGAGATAAAACAATCGATCAAATAGCTGAAGCTGATATAAAAGAATTTGAAAAATTCACCAAATTAAAAGCCAAAGTTGCTGAAAAAATGGAGACAGCAACTGGTCAAAAATCATTCTATGAAGGTTTATATACAACTATTTCTAAAGCAAATGATGTATTAGTAAAAGTATTAGGTAAAGAGAATTTTACCTTACAAGAAGTAACCGATCTTAATAGCGAAGACGAATCTGTAAAAGCTGCCATGATGTATTTACCAAGAATGTTAGATAGTGGTGCAAAATTAGGTGACATTGTAAATCAAATTAAAGGTGGTGTAGATCACTTTGCAAATCAAGCAAACCATCAATATAATGTAGATTTTAATGGTCGAGTAACTGGTGATGATCATACCGTTTGGAGTACAAAAGCTTTTGGAAACAATAATGTACTAGGTGCTGGCGAAAGTGAATTGCACGGAACACACGTTGCAGGAATTGTTGCCGCTTCAAGAAACAATGGTATTGGCATGAATGGTGTTGCAAACAACGTAGAAATTATGACCATAAGAGCAGTACCAGATGGAGATGAGTTTGATAAAGATGTTGCATTAGCAATACGTTATGCAGTTGATAATGGTGCCAAAGTTGTAAATATGAGTTTTGGTAAAGGGTTCTCTCCACAAAGTAAATGGGTATTTGATGCTATTAAGTATGCTGCAAAACATGATGTTTTATTAGTAAAAGCAGCAGGTAATAATGGACAAAATATTGATTTACCAGAAAATTTACACTTCCCAACCGATTCACCAGACAATGGAGCTACTGAAATTGCAGATAATGTATTAACAGTTGGCGCAATAACACGTCATTTTGATGAAAATTTATGTGCAACATTCTCTAATTACGGTAAAACTCGTGTAGATATTTTCGCACCAGGTTTAGAAATTTATTCAACCGTACCAAAAGATAATGGATACAAATCAATTCAAGGAACCTCTATGGCTTCACCAGAAGTTGCAGGTGTTGCTGCTTTAGTTCGCTCTTATTACCCAAAATTAACAGCAAAACAAGTAAAGTACATTATAATGAATTCTGGAATTGAATTTAATGGTGATGTTATTCTACCTGGATCTAAAACTCAAGAAAACCCAAAAGGAGAATTAAAAAGTTTTAATGATTTATCCGTTAATGGAAAAATATTAAATGCTTATAATGCTTTAATTATGGCAGCAAAAATGAGTAATTAGAGTTTAATTATTCTATATTGTAAAATAC
>CAZOQL010000066.1:0-13539 GCA_964582005.1 uncultured Flavobacteriaceae bacterium
TATCAATAAATTTTTTGGTTCTAACTGCATATTGTATTTTTTGTTCTTTTTGATCCTCATTTAAAACCTGAACAGAATTATTTAAAAAGTCTTCAATTTTATTTTTGTTATTTCCCGTAAATTCTAAAGAAATTAAGGAAGTTCCCTTTTTTAAATTAGTAACATTAATCTGTTGAAATTGTTTAACAGTAGTATTGAAATTATTAAATTTAATATAATAAGTTGTATTTTCAAGTTTAGATAGTAAGTTGTTTTTATTTATTTTAAAAGAAAAATAAGGCGTTGATATAATTGAATTTATGTTAAATTCCTTTTTGTATTCTGTAATTGTTTGGTTTACAATTTTAGATGTAAGATTGGTATAATTAAATAAGTTTAAATTTTCATCTTCTTCCGCTTCAAAGCTAATGAGTACTATATCGTTTTCTTTAAAATCTAAACGTACTATTTTGTTAATTAAATGATGTTTAGATTTGTCTAGGTTAATACTAAATGGGCTTTTGCCATAAATATTTTTAAGATTGTATTTGCCTTCTTTTAAATAATCAATATAGAAGTCGTGTTTTTTTACAACTTTTTCATTGTGTTTTCTTGATTTTAAAATGGTGATGATCGTTTCTACCTCATCACTTGCGCCACCCCAATTAAACATTATATTAGTATTAGACGTAAATAAAGGATTTTGCACATCTTTAACTGCTATAATTGTTTTTAGTTTATAGATATTTTCTTTACGTTTTGTTATGTAATTAGCAATGAATAAAGAAATAAGTATGCTTATTAAAAAGAGTTTCCAATAAGAAAGTACTTTAAAAATATATGCCTTTATATCAAGTGTATTAAAATCAGATTGTGTGTTGTTCATATCAAAATTTTCCATAATACCTTATAAATTTTTAATAAGTAAGATAGTTGTGGTAATAAGAGATAGTGTTGAAATAATAGTAGTCATCGTTTTAGCTCCTGTATCGCCAGTACCCCAAGATTTTTGTTTTAGCGGTTCAATATAAATAATATCATTTGGTTGAATGATGTATGCCTCGCTATCTAAAAAATCATATCCAGTTAAATCTAAATTAAATTTTTGTGTGCCATCTAAATTTTTGCGAATAAGTTTAACATTTCTTCTATCACCAGTCATTTTAATATCTCCTGCATCGGCAATAGCCTCAATAATAGTTACTTTATTTTGGAACAATACATTTGTGCCAGGTTTATTGATTTCACCAATTATAGTAAAACGAATACCTGCTAATTTAACGGTTACAAAAATGTCATCCATATTTTTGAACATTTTTGCTAACTCAGATTCTATTTTTAACCTTGTTTCTTTTACAGAATACCCCAAAACATTAATTTCTCCTAAATATGGGATTCGTATTAAGCCATTTTTATCTACCGAATACGAACTAAAATATAGTTGTTGTGGCGTTATTTGATTTATATTTGATTTTTCTACATTTTTAAATAAAGCAACTAAAGTTTCATCTGTAGCTTTTATTTGAATATCAATAATATCATTAACTTGTAGTTTGTAAGGTGTGTTATTTAATTGACGAACAGTATTTTTTTCTGTAGGTTTACCTTGAAAATAAATTAAATCTTTTGTTGGAATGCAAGAAGATATACCAAAAAATAAAACTAGTAGTAGTAAGTAGTTTTTCATAGATGTTTTTATTACGAAACGCAAATATAATTTATAATAACCAAGTATCCATAATAATTCTACTATTTTCGCATAAAAAACATGCTTTATAGTATTAGATTTTACGTGTATTTCTTGTTTAACTCTACGAATAAACATGGCGTACATTCTCCTTTTGTATATGACTTGGTTACCAATTGTTTTAATAAAGTTGCCAATGTAAAATATTTAAAAATACTTAAAAAATATAAAAAAGAATTGTTTCGCAATCATGTGAAAATTGAAATACAAGATTTTGGCGCAGGATCAAAAAAACTAAATTCGCACCAACGAAAAGTTTCACATATTGCTAAAAATGCAGGAATATCAATTAAATATGCACAATTATTAACAAGGTTAGGAACTTATTTTAAGTGTAAGGATGTTTTAGAAATAGGCACTTCATTGGGTATTGGCACCTTAGGACTATCTTTAGGGAGTCCGAATGCAAATATAACGACCCTAGAAGGCTGCCCAGAAACATTAAAAATCACGAAACAGAAATTTAAAAATTACGGAATAACCAACGTTCAATTTATTGAAGGAGATTTCACTAAAACACTACCAAGAGCGATTTGTAATAATACCTACGATTTAATTTATTTTGATGGAAACCATACCGAAAAAGCAACTATAAATTATTTTGAACAATGTTTAGTTGTCAAACATGACAATTCTATTTTTATTTTTGATGATATATATTGGAGTAGTGGTATGACCAAAGCTTGGCAATACATTAAAAAACATTCAGAAGTGCGACTAACCATAGATACATTTCAATGGGGAATTGTTTTTTTTAGAAAAGAACAACAAGAAAAAGAACATTTTAAAATACGATTTTAACACCCGATATTTAGCAGTAACAATCCAAACATTTATAAAATGAAAATATACACAAAAACAGGCGATAAAGGAAAAACCTCCCTTTTTGGAGGTACAAGAGTTGAGAAATACAATTTACGTATTGAAGCCTATGGTACAATTGATGAATTGAACTCGCACATTGGATTGCTTAGAGATCAAGAGATAGCAAATAATGATGTAAAAAATTTACTAAAAATTCAAAACGAGTTATTCACCTTAGGTTCTATGTTGGCAACACCAAAAGATAAAGAGAAATTAAAAAATGGCAAAGACCGATTGGCAATTCCAAAAATAACCGATAATGAAATACAGTTTTTAGAAACTGAGATGGATAAAATGAATGAAAATTTACCAGTAATGACGCATTTTATTTTACCTGGTGGACACGCAACAGTGTCATTCTGTCATATTGCAAGGTGTGTGTGTAGAAGGGCGGAACGATTGGTTGTAAAGCTAAGCACATCCGAAGAAATTGAATTAGATACCATTAAGTATTTAAACAGATTATCCGATTATTTATTTGTATTGGCACGAAAGTTGACTAGAGATAAACAAGCTACGGAGGTTGCATGGATACCTGAAAAATCAAAGTAGTTATATTTCGGCTAAACTAAAAAAAACAGTAAAGTTATTAGTTGATTTAAAGAGTATTAAGTTGAAAGTTCTTTCAAATAAAAAAATAGTTTTGCAAAAAGTTGTATATCCCAACTAAAAAATTAATTTTGCAAAATAAAAAAAACATAAATTATGTATTGGACATTAGAATTAGCATCGTATTTAAGTGATGCGCCTTGGCCAGCAACAAAAGACGAATTAATAGATTACGCAATTAGAACTGGTGCACCACTTGAAGTTGTAGAAAATTTACAATCTTTAGAAGATGAAGGCGAATCGTATGATGTTATTCAAGATATTTGGCCAGATTATCCTACGGAAGATGATTTTCTCTGGAATGAGGATGAATATTAAAAAAAGAAAAGTCTCCAATTGAGGCTTTTTTTTTTTGGTTAAATATTAATTTTCAGTTCATGAAATGTGTACATTTGTATTACATGTTAAGTAATAATCTTGCGTAGAATTACGTAATAGTTTCGTATAAAGTAATAAAATAAAAAATATGAGTTTTATAAATTCAATCATCAAAACATTTGTTGGTGACAAAAAGAAAAAAGATTTAAAAGAATTAACGCCTTTTATTGCTAAAGTGCGTGTTTTTGATACGGCAATGGAATCTTTAACCATAGATGAATTAAGAGAGAAAACACTAGAGTTTAAACAAATAATAGCAACAGGAATACAAGAGTTTGAAGATAAAATCAAAGTCTTAAAAGAGGAAACAGAATCCGCTAATATTGATAGGAAAGAAGTTATTTATACGGAAATTGACAAGTTAAAAGAAGATTCATATACTGCATCCGAAGCTATTTTAAATGAAATTCAACCTGAAGCATTCGCGGTAATTAAAGAAACCGCAAAACGGTTTGTGCATAACGAAGAAATAAAAGTAAAGGCAACGCCATTTGACAGAGAACTAAGTGCAATAAACGACTTTGTTTCTTTAGAAAATGAAGAAATTGCTATTTGGAAAAATACTTGGGATGCCGCAGGTAAACCAATTACTTGGGATATGATTCACTATGACGTACAACTTATTGGTGGTTCGGTTTTACACTCAGGTAAAATTGCCGAAATGATGACTGGAGAAGGAAAAACATTAGTTTCAACCTTGCCAGTATATTTAAATGCCTTGACAGGAAACGGAGTTCATGTAGTTACCGTAAATGATTATTTAGCAAAGCGTGATATGGCTTGGATGGCGCCAATTTATGAGTTTCACGGTTTAACGGTAGATTGTATTGATTTGCATCAACCAAATTCTGATGCCAGAAGGAAAGCATATAATGCCGATATTACTTACGGTACAAATAACGAATTTGGTTTCGATTATTTACGTGATAATATGGCAAATTCGCCAAAAGATTTAGTCCAAAGACCACATAATTATACCATTATTGATGAGGTAGATTCGGTACTTGTAGATGATGCAAGAACACCATTAATTATTTCTGGAGCTGTCCCAAAGGGCGATATTCATGAATTTAATGAATTAAAACCAACCGTAAGTGAATTAGTTAATTTACAGAAAAACTATTTAGTTGGTTTATTAGCCGAAGCAAAAGAATTAATTGCAGCTGGTGATGCCAAAGAAGGTGGTTTCAAGTTGTTTAGAGTATTTAGAGGTTTGCCAAAAAACAAGGCATTAATTAAGTACTTGTCGCAAGAAGGAATCAAGCTATTATTGCAAAATACCGAAAAAATCTATATGCAAGATAATAATCGGGAAATGCCAAAAATTGACGAAGAATTGTATTTTTCTATCGATGAAAAAAATAATTCCATCAATTTGACCGATAAAGGGATTGAGCACTTATCGTCCAAAAGTGACGAAGGAGAAGGTTTCTTTGTTTTACCAGATATAAGTTTATTGGTTGCTAAAATTGATAAAAGTGACGATACGCCAGAAGATAAAGCCAAAGCAAGAGAAAACTTATACCGTGAATTTTCTATAAAAAGTGAACGAATTCATACCTTAAATCAATTATTAAAAGCCTATACTTTATTTGAAAAAGATGTAGAGTATGTTTTAATGGATGATAAGGTTAAGATTGTTGATGAGCAAACTGGTCGTATTATGGATGGTCGTAGGTATTCCGATGGTTTACATCAAGCTTTAGAGGCTAAAGAAAATGTAAATATTGAAGATGCTACCCAAACTTTTGCAACCATCACGTTACAGAATTACTTTAGAATGTATCGCAAGCTTTCTGGTATGACAGGAACTGCAATTACTGAAGCTGGTGAATTTTGGGAGATTTATAAATTAGATGTTATCGAAATCCCAACCAATAAACCTCTAATCCGTAAAGATAAAGAAGATTTAATTTATAAAACTAAGCGAGAAAAATACAATGCTGTAATTGAAGATATCGTGCTTTTAGTAGGTCAAAAAAGACCAATATTGGTAGGTACAACTTCGGTAGAAATTTCGGAATATTTATCTAAATTACTAACCGAACGTAATATAATGCATAATGTATTGAATGCAAAATTACACAAAAAAGAAGCGGATATTGTAGCACAAGCAGGAGATCCTGGTGTTGTAACTATTGCAACAAATATGGCTGGTCGTGGTACGGATATTAAATTGTCAGACGCTGTAAAATCTTCGGGAGGTTTAGCGATTATTGGTACGGAAAGACATGATTCTAGACGTGTTGATAGACAATTACGTGGTAGAGCTGGTCGTCAAGGAGATCCAGGTTCTTCACAATTTTACGTATCGTTAGAAGATAATTTAATGCGTTTATTTGGTAGTGAAAGAATTGCCAAAATGATGGATAGAATGGGCTTGAAAGAAGGCGAAGTTATTCAACATTCTATGATTTCAAAATCTATAGAACGTGCACAGAAAAAAGTTGAAGAAAACAACTTTGGTATTCGTAAACGTTTGTTAGAATATGATGATGTGATGAATGCCCAACGTGAAGTTGTATATAAACGTAGAAGACACGCATTATATGGCGAGCGTTTACAGGTAGATATTGTAAATATGATTTACGATACTTGTGATGCTATAATTACAGAAAACAAAGCAAAAAGTGATTTTGCTAATTTTGAATATGAATTGATATTATTTTCTTCTTCTAGTTCTCCTTTTACGGAAGAAGAATTTAACAAAAAATCGGAAGAAGAACTGACCGATACGCTTTTTGAAGTAGTTTATAAACATTATAAAAATAAAATAGAACGTAATGCCGTAGCTGCTTTTCCTGTAATTAAAAATGTTTTTGAAACACAAGGTGACCAATATGAGCGAATTGTAGTGCCGTTTACCGATGGTTCAAAAACCATTCAAGTAGTAACAAATTTAAAAGAAGCTTACGAAAGCGAAGGTAAAGTATTGATAAATGATTTTGAAAAAAATGTTTCATTATCCATAATTGATGAATCTTGGAAAAATCATTTACGTAAAATGGATGATTTAAAAACTTCGGTTCAAAATGCGCAATACGAACAAAAAGATCCTTTATTAATTTATAAATTCGAATCGTTTGAATTATTTAAAAAGATGTTACTTGAAGTAAATAAAGAGGTTTTATCGTTTTTATTTAAAGGAGAGTTGCCAAATCAAAATGCCAATCAAGTAAGTGAAGCAAGAGAGGAAAAACGCGAAAAAGTAAAATTGTCTAAAGCGGAATTTAACAACCCTAATGATGATTTGCAAACAAACCAAAGCCAAGAACGTCAAATTACAGAGACTATCGTTAGAGAAGAACGTAAGATAGGACGTAATGATAGAGTAGAAATTAGAAATGTAATGAGCGGTGAAAGTAAAACGGTTAAATATAAACAAGCAATTCCTTTAATAGAAAAAGGAACTTGGGTTTTAACTGGAGAATAAAAAAGAAGGCAATTAATTAGTAATTAATTGCCTTTTTTAGTTTACAATATTCCCAATAAATTGTTTAATTGTTTTTTTTAAATCGGTACTTTTTGCAATAGCTTTAATAAACGCACTTCCTATAATTGCGCCATTGGCATATTGACATGCGGTATCAAAAGTTGCTTTATCATGTATGCCAAAACCAATTAACGTTGGCTTGGTTAAATGTAATGTTTTTAATCGTTTAAAATAAGCAATTTGCTTTTGATGAATATCTTTTTTTTCGCCAGTAATGGCAAACGAAGAAACGACATACAAAAAACCACCACTTGCGTTGTCTAATTCCTTAATACGCGCATCTGTTGTTTGTGGTGTAATTAGAAATACCATATCTAAATCTAATTGTTCTAATTGTTTTTTATATTTTTTGGTATATATATCTAAAGGTAAATCTGGTATTATAAAACCATTAACACCTACTTGCTTTGCTTTTTCGAAGAATTCAGTTTCCCCAAATTGTAAAATTTGGTTATAATAACCCATCATCACAATAGGAATGTTACTGTTTTTTCTAATTGCTGTAATTTGTTCAAATATTATAGCTAGTGTAATACCATTTTTTATAGCTATTTCACTACTATGTTGAATGGTTGGTCCATCGGCAAGCGGATCTGAAAACGGCATGCCAATTTCAATCATAGAAACACCATTTTTTTCTAATTCTTCTGCAATTAAAACCGTATCGTGTAGTTTTGGGAAACCAGCAGTAAGATAAATATTTAGTATGTTTTTAGTCGTTTTAAAAAGAGTTTTCATAGTGTTATTTATTTAATTCACCAATATAAGTTCCCATATCTTTATCACCTCTACCAGATAAATTTACTACAATAATATCCTTTTTTTTCATAGTAATTTTCTTTAGAACGGCTAAAGCATGTGCCGATTCTAATGCAGGAATAATACCTTCTAATTGAGTAAGTTCAAAGGCAGCATCTAAAGCTTCTTGATCTGTTGCGCCTAGAAAAATTCCTCGTCCGCTTTTAAATAAATGCGCGTGTAAAGGACCAACACCAGGATAATCTAATCCAGCCGAAATGGAATACGGTTCGGTTATTTGTCCTTCGCTATTTTGCATTAATAAGGTTTTACTTCCGTGGATAATTCCTTCACTACCAACTTGTGTGGTTGCTGCAGTTTTTTTACTTTTTATTCCTAAACCATCTGCTTCAACAGCAATTAATTCTACATTTTTATTATTTAAATAGTGATAAAAAGCACCAGCAGCATTAGAACCGCCACCAACGCAAGCAATTATTTTATCGGGATAATTTCGTCCATTTATTTGATTGAGTTGCTCTTTCATTTCTTTACTTATTATAGATTGAAATTTTGCAACCATATCTGGATAAGGATGCGGACCAACAACCGATCCAATAAGATAATACGTATCTTCTGGATTGGCAATCCAATCTCTAATAGCTTCATTGGTTGCATCTTTAAGGGTTTTACTTCCTGAAACTGCGGGTTTAACCGTTGCACCTAACATTTTCATTCGAGCCACATTTGGCGCTTGGCGAGCAATGTCAATTTCACCCATATATACAATACAATCTAAATTCATCAATGCGCAAACGGTTGCAGTTGCAACGCCATGTTGACCAGCTCCAGTTTCGGCAATAATTCTTTTTTTACCCATTTGTTTGGCTACAAGAATTTGACCAATGGTATTATTTATTTTGTGTGCACCGGTATGGTTTAAATCCTCTCGTT
This sequence comes from uncultured Flavobacteriaceae bacterium, assembly GCA_964582005.1. Lineage (GTDB taxonomy): Bacteria > Bacteroidota > Bacteroidia > Flavobacteriales > Flavobacteriaceae > S010-17. The sequence continues at coordinate 8,763 of CAZOQL010000066.1, forward strand.
TTAAAAATATATTGGTGCTGTATTTTTTGGATAATCGTTTTGCAAAATACAAAGGTGTTGGTCGTCCAACATAGTTTTTCAAAAGGTCTTTAAATTCAGTTTGAAAACTAGTACTATCTATTATTTTTTTATAATTTTCTTTTAATTCTTGTACGTTTTGATATAACATTTCTGGAATAAATGCACCTCCAAAATCGCCATAAAAACCATCTTCATTTATTTGATAATCCATATTATTTTATATTTAATGTTTCTTTAAATCTCTGTATTAATGCAATGTCTTTTAAGGCAGGAGATGTCTCAAAACCACTATTTATATCAATCCCTTTAAACTGATCGTGTTTAAAATTTCGAATAGCTTCAAGCATCGTGCTATTAATGCCACCACTTAGTAAAAACGGCGTATTACCTTTGTATTTTTGTATTAAATTCCAATTAAAAACAATACCATTGCCACCTGCTTTTTTTCCAAAAGCATCAAAAAGTAACAAATCACAGTAACTCTCATAGTTTTTTATTGAGTTGAAATCAAATGAATTAGAAATGTTGAATGCTTTGATTATTTTACAGTTACTTTCTTTTAATTTACAACAAAAATCTGGAGTTTCATTGCCGTGTAATTGAATGTAATCTAACTTGTAGCTGTCTATTTTATCTTTAATGAATTCGAAAGATTCATCAACAAAAACACCTACTTTTTTTATGTTTGAAGGAATGGAAACAGTCAATTTTTCTACAACATTCCTTTTAGATGCTTTATGGAAAATAAAACCTATAAAATCTGGTTTAATAGTTAGTAATCCTCTTATATTTTCTGGGTTTCGCATACCGCAAACTTTTAATATCATAACGGCTTATATTTTTTTAACAAATTCTTGACAAGCTAACGCAGGGTTACTTGTTTTCATAAAATTTTCACCAATAAGAAAGCCATCAAAACCAAAATTTTTCAACATTTTAATATTATTTGGGTTGCTTATACCGCTTTCTGCTATTTTTAAAGTATCGGATGGCAATTTTCGACTTAACTTTATAGCATTATCAAAATCAACTTCAAAAGTATTTAAGTTTCTATTATTTATACCAACTATCTTTAGTTCTGGAATATGTAAATCTAATTCGGTTTCCGTATATACTTCAAACAAAACTTCTAATCCTAAACGATGTGCCAAAGTAGTAAATTGTTTAACTTCCGTTTTATTTAGGATAGCCGCTATAAGCAAAATAGCATCTGCACCAATTGCTTTTGCTTCGTATATTTGGTATTCAGAAATTATAAAATCTTTACGTAAAATTGGAATTTGTAGACTTTTTCGTGCTTTTATAAGATCGACATTAGTTCCGCCAAAAAAATGACTATCCGTAAGTATGGAAACTGCCGATACGTTAGATTTTTGATACCCTAAAACGACTTGCTCCACTTTAGCTGTGTCATTAATAATTCCTTTGGATGGAGATTTTCTTTTAAACTCGGCTATTATACCATTGTTTTTACGAATAAATTCATATAATGAATAGCATTCCCGATTATAATAATCGCTTTTTTTTAAGGTGTCAATAGATACTTTTTTTGAGTTTCTTGCAACTTCTATTATTTTATAGCCCTTTATTTTATCCAAAATTGTCATACATCTATTAATTAATAGTTAATACTTTTTTTAAGCTATTTAATGCGTTTCCATTTAATAAAGACGTTTTGGCAATTGCAATACAATCTTGTATGTTTTTTTGAGGTTCAAGAACTTGAATTGCAAAAGCTGCATTGGATAATACCACGTTTTGTTGTGCAAAAGTGCTTTTGTTTTCAAGAATGTTTGTAAATATTTTTGCTGCAGACGCGACTGAATTACCTCCAAATATTTCGTGTTGTTCTAATTTCTTAAATCCAATGTCTTTTGGGCTAACTAATTGTTCACCACTATTTTTAATAGCTTTAAATTTACCTGTTAATGATATTTCATCATAACCATCTAAACTATGTAGTATCACATAGTTTTTATTTGATTTTTGTAGTAAATAATTATAAATACGTGCAATTTCTAAATTATAAACTCCAGCCAATTGATTTTGTGGAAAACTTGGGTTTACAATTGGACCAAGCATATTAAAAAAAGTTTTAATACCCAGTTCACGTCTAATTGGCCCTACATTTTTCATAGCAGGATGAAATAAAGGCGCGTGCATCATACAAAAATTAGCATTATCCAATTGCTTTTTTAAGACACTTTCATTATTGGTGAATTTATAGCCTAAATACTCTAAAACATTAGAAGAGCCACAAGACGAAGAAACACCATAATTACCATGTTTTGCTACTTTATAACCAGCGCCAGCAACTACAAATGCAGATGAAGTAGAAATGTTAAAGGTGTCTTTTCCATCGCCACCTGTACCACAAACGTCTATAGTGTTAAATTCGGAGAAATCCACCTTTAAACATAAGTCTAAAAGCGCATTTTGAAACCCTTTAAGTTCATCAACAGAGATATTTCGCATAAGATATACGGTAAGAAAAGCCGCAATTTGAGAAGGATTAAAGTCGCCTTTTCCTATTTGTAATAAGATATTATAAGCATCTTGTTCACTTAATGACTTGTGCTCAAATAATTGGTTTAATACGTGTTTCATTTTTATGCTTTTAGGAAATTTTCAATTATTTTTTTACCATTTTTTGTTAGAATAGATTCTGGATGATATTGCACACCATAAACATTAAATTCCTTATGAGTGATAGACATAATTTGCCCATTTTCTTCTATAGACGTTATTTTTAACGTTTCAGGAAGCGTAGCTTTATTTATAACCCAACTATGATAACGACCAACATCAAAAGTTTTTGGCAGTGATTTATATAAAACATCATTTTCATCGGTAATTGTAATGGCGCTAGCAATACCATGGTAAACTTGATCTAGATTTTGCAGTGATGCACCAAAAACTTCACCTATAGCTTGCATCCCTAGACAAACACCTAATATTTTTTTTGTAGCGGCATATTTTTCTATAATTTCTTTCAAAATTCCTGCATCTTTGGGTAATCCTGGCCCAGGTGATAATACTATTTTATCGTACTTATTAATGGCATCTAAACTAATTTGATCGTTTCTATAAACATCAACTTTGTGATTTAATTCTTCTATATAATGTACTAAGTTATAGGTAAATGAATCGTAGTTATCAATAACTAATATTTTTTTTGATTCCATAAATTTTATTTAAATTGTTTCTGCCAAAAGCAACGCTTTTTTTAATGCACCTAATTTATTGTTAACTTCTTGTAATTCTTTTTCTTCATCAGAGCTTACAACAATTCCAGCACCTGCTTGAAAGAATAATTTATTTTCTTTACTTAAAAAACTTCGAATTGTTATGGCGTGATTGATACTTCCATCAAATCCAAACACGCCAATTGCGCCTCCATAAAAGCCTCTTTGATGTTTTTCATACTTATCTATAAGTTGCATTGCTCTATATTTTGGTGCACCAGAAAGTGTGCCTGCAGGAAATGTATCAGCAAATACTTGCAGCGAATTTGTGTTTTTCTCTAAATTTGCTTCCACTTCAGAAACTAAATGAATCACATGACTATAAAATTGCGTTTCTTTATACGTTTTTACAGTAACATTTTTACCGTGTCTGCTTAAATCGTTTCTAGCTAAATCTACAAGCATGGTATGTTCTGCATTTTCCTTTGGATCTTTTGCTAGTTGTTCCGCCAATTTTTTATCTTGAATGTCATTACCTGTTCTTTTAAAAGTCCCAGCAATAGGATTTATGGTTGCTTTTTGATTGCTGATTTTTATTTGCGCTTCGGGTGAAGATCCAAATAATTTAAAATTACCGAAATCAAAATAAAAAAGGTATGGCGAAGGATTTACAGCTCTAAGTGCTCTATAAACATTAAATTCATCTCCTTCAAAGCTTTGTGTGAACTGTCTAGATAAAACCAGTTGAAAAACATCTCCTTTTTGACAATGTTCTTTTCCTTTTGTAACATAATCTTTAAAAGTTTGATCATCTATACTACTGCTGGTCTCACCAGATAGTTTAAAGTTATATTTAGGATAATTGGTGTTTTGTATTAAAGTTAGAATGTTATTTATTTGCGAAGATTCATTTTCGAGAAGGTTTTCTGTAATAAGGAGCTCATTTTTAAAATGATCTATCTGAATTATAAAACGAAAAAAGGCATAAAACATTTCAGGTGTTTGATGTTCTTTTTTCTTAGTGATATTAATGTCTATGGTTTCAAAATATTGAACAGCATCGTAATTTGTATAGCCAAAAAATCCATTTACAGTTTCTTTTTTCTCTATATCAAAATTTGAAATTAATTTTTGTAAAGTGTCTATTACTTGATTTTTTTCTTCTATAAAGGTACTTTTATCTAAATGTAAACCTTTTGTGTTTATATGGTTATTATTGACTTCAAAAGTTACGATTGGGTCAAAGCATAAAAAGGAATAGTTATTCTCTTTAGCATGATAATCTGAACTTTCTAATAAAAAACTATTGTGAAATTTATCGCGTAATTTTAAATATAAACCTACTGGTGTAAGCATATCTGAAATTATTCTTTTTTGAATATTTTGAATTTTTATTTTTTTCATAAATTGTATTAAACTAAAAAAAGCTTGTCGTAATCGACAAGCTTTTATATTATTATATGGTATAGCAGTTTAGATTACGATCTTTTTTTAGATTGTAACCACCACCAATTTGTATTTGAATATTTTTCAATCATTAAGCAAATATACTTTTTTATTATAAATAATCA
>CAZOQL010000067.1:0-13287 GCA_964582005.1 uncultured Flavobacteriaceae bacterium
AAATAATTCTAATTTCTAATCCTCGAAAAGTTGCATTTATTACTTGAATTTAAGATAATTTTAAATGCTTTGTTACAAGCATTAATTGTAATTTTGCCAAATGGATTTAGGAAAAATAAATAGACTTAAAGTTAATAGAATATCACAATTTGGCACGTATTTAGTGGATCAAGAAAATAATGAGGTTCTTTTACCAGACGAATACGATGGTGATCCAATGGAGTTGGATGAATTAATGGATGTTTTTATTTATTTAAATTCCAATGATGAATATGTGGCAACTATTCAAAAATCACTCATTGAAACAAATAAATTTGCTTATTTACAAGTGAAAGATGTAAATAGAGTTGGTGCTTTTATGGATATTGGTTTGCCAAAAGACTTGATGGTTCCGTTTGCAGAGCAAACCGAACAAATGTTTGAAGGAAGTTGGTATTTAGTTTTCATGCTAGTTGATGAAGAAACCAATAGATTAATAGGTTCTTGTAAAGAAAATGAATTTGTTTATACCGATGAGATTGATGTTGAAATAGGCGATAAAGTAGAAATGCTTTTATATAGAAAAACCGATTTAGGGATGCATGTAATTGTAAATAACTTATATAAAGGCTTAATTTTTAATTCAAACATACACAAACAAATTTTTGCTGGAGAAAATTGTACTGGTTATGTTCGTAATATTAGAGAAGATGGAAAAATAGATTTATCCATAGAGCCATTAGGTTATAAACAAAGTATAGACGCTACAAGTCAATTGATTTTAGATAAAATTAAGGAAAACGATGGGCAGTTATTATTGACCGACAAAAGTTCTCCTGATGAAATTAAAAGAAAATTGGGGATTAGTAAAAAAGCATTTAAAAGAGGTATCGGAAACTTATACAAACAAAAAATTATTGTAATTTTAAAAGATAGTATTCGCTTATTAGAGAATTAATCCAATACCAAATAATACCGAAAATAAAAAAGTACTTAAGGCTAATTTTTTCAATTCAGGATCAAAATATTTAGGCTCACTAATTTTTACTACGGTAATTAGATGTTTTAAAATAGGAATAAAAGCAATAATAAAAAGGAACTGTTTAAAAGATTGGTAATTATACAAAGTATATGTAATTGCAAAAAGTAAACTACCTATTAATAATACATAGTGATAATTTTTAGCATTCTTACTTCCTAATTTCACTACTAAAGTGTTTTTATTCGCTTTTTTATCGTTACTTATATCTCGCATATTGTTTAAATTCAATACACCATTGCTTAATAAACCTACTGAAATTGCTGGCAGAAAAACACTAAAATCTAATTGTTTTGTAAATAAAAAGTAAGAGCCACAAACGCTTAATAATCCGAAAAAAATAAAAACAAATACGTCTCCAAAGCCGCTATATCCGTAAGCATTTTCCCCCATAGTATATTTTATTGCAGCGCCAATACTCGAAATACCAAGAAGTAAAAATACGATTGAATATAAAAAATTATCTTTTCCAAATGCGACATAAATTAAGCCTAGTGCAATTAAAAATGTGATAAATCCTGTAATTATTATTGCATTAAGCATTTGTTTTGGCGTAATAATACCACTTTGCAAAGCTCTATCTGGTCCAATGCGATTTTCATTATCGGTACCTTTTACACCATCGCCATAATCATTTGCAAAATTAGATAGAATTTGAAAACCGATAGTGGTTAATAAAGCTAAAATCACTATAATAATATTATTAAAACCTTTAGAATAGGCTAAAAAACTACCAATAATAATGCCTGAAACGGACAAAGGTAACGTTCTAAGTCTTGCAGCTTTAATATAATGTTTGACCATTATTGTTCTAAATATTGAGGTTCTTCACTTAAAGCTAGCGCATCTCTAATACCTATAGAATTTCCAAACGATTTTGCTGTTAAAAAAGAATCTTTAAACCCCAATCTTTTTAAGCTATCTTTTAGAACAAGAGCTTCTTCATAGGTTTTGTAATTACCGAGACTAAATTTATTATACCCATTATCTTGAAATTCGGTTAAGGTTAAAATATTAGAAGAGGTTAATTCAAAATCAGTAAAAGCACCAATTTGCACGCTGTAAATAATCTTTTCATCATTTAAATTACCCTTTACATTGGAAGGTTTTAATGTGTAAAAGCTCGTTTTGTAAATAGCTAAAGAATCTTTGTCAATAAAAGTAATATTTTCATTATCACTAATATTTAATGGTTTATTCTTATATAATAAAGCCCAAATTAACCCTAGTAAAAGTAAGAAAACTACTATTCCTAATAAAAGGCGTTGGTTTTTAATGCTTTTAATCGTTTTTTCTACATTACTATTAGATTCAAGTAGTAATTGAGTTTCTCTTATTTGATTTTCTAATTTATTTATTTCATCAATTTGGTTAGTTTCCATAATTTTATTTAGCTGTTTAAGGGGCTTCTTTTTTATAAATTATTTGCTTCAACAATTAATTCAGCAATATCTAAAACTCTGATTGTATTTTCTTTTTCCTTAGCTTTAATACCATCGGTTAACATTGTGTTACAATATGGGCAAGCTGTAGCAATTATTTTTGCAGGTGTTTCAAGAGCATCTTCGGTACGTAAAACATTTATTTCTTTATCTCCTTTTTCGGCATCTTTAAACATTTGCGCTCCACCAGCACCACAACACAACGCACTCGATTTGTTACGTTTCATTTCAGTAAGGTTTACACCAAGTCTTTTTATGATAGAACGCGGGCTTTCATAATCGTTATTTGCTCGTCCTAAATAACAAGGGTCGTGAAAGGTTAATTCTTTATTTTTTAATACAGTTGCATCAATAATTAATCTGTCAGTATCTATTAATTTTTGTATGTACTGTGTATGATGATAAACGATATAATTTCCACCAAGTTCAGGATATTCATTTTTAAACGTATTGTAAGAATGTGGATCTGCAGTTACAATGGTTTTAATTTCATACGCATTTAAAACTTCAATATTTGTCATTGCTTGCATTTGAAATAGCATTTCATTACCAGCTCTTTTGGCAACATCACCTGTAGAGCTTTCTTCAACGCCTAATACGGCAAAGTCAACTTTTGCATGATGTAATATTTTAACAAAAGCTCTGGATATTTTCTTTGCTCTATCATCATAACTTCCAGCTGCTCCAACCCAAAATAAAATTTCAGGTTGTTTTTCTTGTGCCATCATTTCGGCCATTGTTGGTACGTTCATACTTAAATATTTAAATTTTTACTAACTTCACTTAGTGATTACCATCGTCAAAAACTTGAATGGTAACATCTTTTTCTATTAGATCTGTAAATTTACCTCTGAACCGTGTTGCTTTTACCAAATGGTTGTCTATCCAATGATAGTTTCCACCTCTTGGTTTCCCCATAAGTAAACTATGGTAGTTAAACCCATTTTTTTTCAGCCAAATTTCAGTATATTCTCTGTGTTCTTCCGTTCTTGAGGTAAAAAAACATATTTGATGCCCTTCTTCAAACCATTTATTTAAAGTGATTAATGCATCAGGATATACATTTGCAGTTAACATTCTTTCTGGTTCTTCATTAGGTATGTCATCACAAATGGTACCATCAATATCAATTAAATAATTTTTAACTTCATTAGATAAAATAGGGCTAAGTAAATTGCCTTTTTCATCTTTTAATTCTTCTAACTCTTTACTTATAATTTTATTTTTCTTATTCATCTTTCCAATTAAGTCTATCCATTTGGTTGTATTGCCATGGCGCTCCGTTATTTTCAATATTTGTCATCATCATATTCAATTCTTGTGGTGCAGCGGATTGCTCCATAACTAAATATTGTCTCATTTCCATAATAATAGATAATGGATCTATATTTATAGGACATTCTTCAACACAAGCATTGCAAGTAGTACAAGCCCAAAGCTCTTCAGGAGTAATATAGTCGTTTAGTAACTGTTTGTTATCATCTTTAAACGTGCCGTTTTTATCGATATTTTTTCCAACTTCTTCTAATCTATCACGTGTTTTCATCATGATATTTCTTGGCGAAAGTTCTTTACCAGTTAAGTTGGCAGGACAAACCGATGTACATCTACCACATTCTGTACAGGTATAAGCATTCATTAATTGCACCCAATTTAAATCGGTAACATCACTTGCGCCAAATTTTTCTATTTCTTCGGAAGTTTCTTCGGGTATTGCGTAAGGATCTGCATCAGGATCTAGCATTAATTTTACTTCTTTAGTAACTGTTTCGTTATTTTTAAATTTACCTTTTACATTCAAATTTGCATAAAACGTATTTGGAAAAGCTAATAAAATATGTAAATGCTTGGAGTAGTATAAATAATTTAGGAATATAAAAATACCTATTATATGAATCCACCAAGCAGAACGTTCCATGATAATTAAAGAACTTTCAGATAAAGAAGATAATAAAGGTGCAATAAATTGACTTATAGGAAATGCTCCTGCTTTGGTATAATTTGTAGCATCCATAGCTTGTAAGTTAAGATCGGCGGCATTCATTAATAAAAACAAACTCATTAATACCATTTCAAAATACAAAATATATAAAGCATCGTTTTTAGGAAAACCTTTCATTTCTTTATTCCAAAATCGAGGTATTTTTAAAATCATTCTTCTTCCCCAAAATATAATTACCGATAATAATACTAAAAAAGCTAAAATTTCAAAGGAACCTATAAGAAAATCATACAATTTACCAAGTGATGCAAAAACACGATGTGTACCTAGAAGTCCATCAATAATGATTTCTAAAACTTCAATATTTATTATTATAAACCCTACGTAAACAATAATATGTAACAAGCCAGAAACGGGTCTTTTAACCATTTTAGATTGCCCTAAAGCAATGTTAGCCATGTTTTTCCAACGTTCGGACTTGTTATCCGTTCGATTTACATCTTTACCTAGTTTAATATTACGAATTATTTTTCGTATATTTTTTGTAAATATTCCACCAGCTAAAATTAAAAGTATCGCAAAAATAATATTTGGTAAGTATTGCATTTATAAAAATTTAACGTTTATATGTGTTTTTTATCGAGTTGTATCTTTTACATAGCCTCGTTTATCTTTTTTTCCAAAAATAGATAAATGTACAAACCGTTTAGGATGTTCTTTAACTTCTCGTAATAATTCTTCTAATTCTTTAGAGGCATTTTCTAAATTTTTATAAAGCCCATCGTCTTTTAAAAGTTTACCAATAGAACCTTTCCCATTATCTATATCGGCTAGAATAGCATCGAATTTAGCAAGAGCTGTATTTAATTTAGCCATAGTTTGATTTAAATTTCCAGCTAAATCCGCTTTTTCAAAATCAGCACTAAGTTTGTTGAAATTAGAAACCGCACCATCGGCATTTTGTAATAAGGAGCTTATTTTTGGTTTACTATCGGCCAATAAACCTTCTAGAGAAACTGATGCATTTTTAAAATGTCTTAATGTAATATTTAAATTTGCAATAGCAGATTTTAAATCTTTTTGTGTTTTATCATCTAAAATGTTATTAAAATTATTTATTAATTTATCGGCATCTAATAATACCGTATTTAGTTTGCCTTCTAAAGGAGTAAGTTTTTCACCTAAAGAAGTTATCATACTTTCTTCGGAACTTCCTATTAAAAAATTTCCTGAAACCGCATTTTCACCTTTATAACTTGGTATAATAGATAACTCAGCGCCGCCCATTAAAGCAGGTGTAATTTTAGTGGTACTATTTTTTGAAAAATAAAAATCTTGATTAACACTAAAACCAACAATTAAAGTGCCTTTTTTTTCAGGGTTGAATTTGATACTTTCAATATTACCAACTTGAAAACCATTGATTGTAGCAATACTAGCTAAGGTTAAACCTTGAATATTATTAAATTCAGAATAATAAACTCTAGATGTATTAAATAAATTTTGCTTTTTTAAGTAATTGTATCCCCAAATAGATAAAGCGATAGCAGCTACTGCAATAAGACCTGTTTTTAGTTCTTTAGACATATTTATTTTTTGTGTATTGACTTAATAAACAAATGTACTATTTTTTTGATGTAAGTAGTTTGAAAATCAAATAAATTGATGTTTTTTATTAACAAGCTTATGATTACTTACTACTAATTAATAGCCAAATATTTCCTTTAATTTTCGTTCTACGGTATAGCTAGATTTTTTGGTAAAAATAATACCGTGATTTTGATCTAATAATACATTATGTGGTACGCCAGTTACACCAAACATGTTACCTATTCGTCTGTTGTCATCAATAATTTGATTCCAAGGTAATTGATCTTCTATAATTGCATTTTTCCATTTGTCGATGTCTACATATCTATCTTCAGAAACACCAATTACCACAAAACCTTTACTACGGTATTTTTTATACAAACGTATTAAATGTGGATTTTGTTTTCTACAAGGACCACACCAACTTGCCCAAAAATCAATAAGTGTTACCTTAGCATTTTTCGTCATAGATTTTAATGAAACATCATTGCCATTAATGGACTCTGCATAAAAATTAGGCGCTTTTTTGCGATAAGGCGTAATAACCGCAGTCGCTTTCTTTTTGTAAACGGGCAACACAATTACATCGGATATTTCGGGATCTAAACTTACCTCAGCAATACTTTTTTCTTTTTTAACTAAAGGTGTGTTTTTGGTTATAAATGTATTAATTTCTTTACCAATAGCTGAATTTTTAATCTCTTGTGATAAATAATTGTACCCTTTTTTATTTTGACCTAATCGCCATTTTGTTTTACCAAGCATTTCGCGTAAAATAGATGCAGATATCAAGGAGTTAGGATTGTTTTTGATATACTTTAACTTAAAAGAAAATTTATTTTTTGCTTGCTGTAAATTAAATAAATAGGTAGTATAAACGTTTTGAATAGACGAACCAATTATTTTTGATTGTTCAAAATTTGCAGTATTTATATCTATAAAAGTTTCAAAATTATTTGCAATAAAAGGTACTTTTTCTGTGATATCTTCAAAACCGATGTAAAGCAATTTTGGCATATCTAATTTATTGGTAAAAGTGAATTGGTTATTAAATACTTGCGAAGTCTTTAGGGTCTTATAGGTGTTTTTATTTATTTTTTCTTGCAAGTATACAATCGTATTGTCTTCTGTTTTATAAGTTCCTTTTACAAAATAGCCGTCAAATGCTTTTGGCGTATTTGGAACAATAACTTCTTTCTTTTTACAAGAAATAACAAGTGCAAAAAAAAGTAAAAATAAAAGGATTTTTTTCATAGATGCAAAGTTACTAATTTTTTTATGTATTAAATAAAAGTTAAAATATATTTTAGGGTTTATTTTTAAATTAATTGATGTAAATTGCGAGCTTTAAATTTAGGATAAAATCAGAATGAAATTCAACTATTTATACATTGTAATTACCGCCTTAATCATAGTAACTTCTTGTAAGAAAGATGATCAGATAGAACCATTTGATCACGTAGGGCAAGCTGTTTTAGATGACGAAACATTGCAAACGTTTTTAGAAACTCATTACTATACACCACCAACATCCATGCAGCGTTTTGGTGATGTTAATTTAATTGAAAACGGAGAAACACCATTAATGAGCCAAGTTACCATACAAGATGTAACTCAAAATGACATTGCTTATAAAATATATGTTTTAAAAAATCTACCAATTGGTGTTGGTGAAAGTCCATCAAAAGTAGATTCAGCTTTGGTAAATTACAAAGGCCTTTTATTAGATGAAGCTAAAACAGTCTTTGATGAAAAAGAAACTTTTTTCTGGGCAAATTTGTTTTCTGGAGTTATACCAGGTTGGACATATGCAATTCCAAATTTTGAAGCAGGAGTTAATCTTTCTCAACCAGATCAGCCTTTAAATTTTAATCAAATGGGTAAAGGTGTTTTCTTTTTACCATCGGGTTTAGCGTATAGAAATTTAGGATCATCTTCAATAGGAGCTAATGCTCCGTTAATGTTTCATATAGAAATGGCTATGATAAAAAGGAGCGACCAAGATTTAGATGGTATTTTATCTATTTATGAAGATTTAAATAATGATGCTATATTTATTAATGACGATACAGATAATGATGAAAGATATAATTTTTTAGATGTAGATGATGATAATGATACCATTTTAACAAAATACGAAAATGCAGATATGAATGAGGATGGAAATCCAAATGATGCCCAAGATACCGATGGAGATAATACGCCTGATTATTTAGATAACGATGATGATGGTGATGGTATTTTAACTAAAGATGAAAATGCCGATCCAAATGCAGATGGCAATCCATATGATGCAAAAGATAGTGATGGAGATAATACGCCTGATTATTTAGACGGAAATTAATTTTATAGTAATACATAAAAAATCAGTTATAGAAAAATATAACTGGTTTTTTTGTTTTATAAGAGTAGTTTTAAAATATTAACACAAACTTTCTTTTAATATAGTTACTGGATGCTTTGTTTTTCTTTTCGTTCCATCAAAAATTTGATGCCTGCAACTTGTACCAGAAACTGCTAATTCAACACCTATTGAAGTATTTCTTATTTTTGGGAAAACGGAATTTTCGCCCATTTGCATACTAATTTCATAATGTTCTTTTTCGTAACCAAAAGATCCAGCCATACCACAACAGCCAGTGTTTAAGAGAGTGACTTTGTAATTTACTGGTACATTTAACATGGTAAAAGTAGCTTCAGAATTAGATAAAGATTTTTGATGACAATGTGTGTGAATTTTAATTATTTTTTGTTCTTTGGTAAATGAAGAACCTTTTATATTTCCGTTTTTTATTTCAGAAGCTATAAATTCTTCAATAGTCAAAGTGTTTTTTGCATTTTTTTTAGCAGATTCCGCATCATCAGCTAGGCGTAAGTATTCATCTCTAAAAGTTAATATTGCCGAAGGTTCTATACCAACTAATGGCGTTTTATTACTAATAATATTTTTAAATAGAAATGTATTTTTATTTGCCAATATTTTTGCTTCTTTTAAAAAACCTTTAGATATTTGAGATCTACCACTTTCAAAGTGATTGGGTACAATAATCTGATAACCTAATTTTGATAGAAGCACGTAAGTATCTACGCCAACTTGTACATCATAGTAATTGGTAAACTCATCCATAAATAGATAAATGGTTTTTATAGAATTATTTTCTATTAAAAACGAATCTTGATTTTGACCTAACCATTTTCTAAATGTTCTTTTAGCAATTTTTGGTAGATTTCTTTTAGTAGAAATTTTTAAAATGGATTTTGTAAAAGCTAAATTAAGTACAAAATTTGCTAAAGTAGGCGTAGAGGAAGCTATTTTAGTATACGAAGTATTATTAGCAAATAATTTATCTCTAAAACTAGGCGTATTACTTTTATGATATTGATATAAAAACTCGGCTTTTAAACTTGCAACATCTACATTACTAGGACATTCACTAGAACAAGCTTTACAGCTTATGCATAAATCAAAAACTTCTTTTAATTCTTTGTGATTAAACTTATTTTCTTTTTCCGAATTGGTTAAAAATTCGCGTAAAGCGTTTGCTCTTGCTCTTGTAGTATCTTTTTCATTTTTTGTAGCTCTATAACTAGGACACATTACACCGCTAGATGTAATTGGTTTACGACAATCACCAGATCCGTTGCATTTTTCGGTTAAACGAAGTATGCCTTGGTTGTCTTCAAAATTCAGGATAGTTGTTATTTTAGGCTCTTTTCTATTGGGTATGTATCGTAAGGATTTATCCATTTTTAATGGATGTGTAATTTTCCCTTTATTAAATATATTATTTGGATCAAAAACCTTCTTTATTTCTTTTAATAAGCCATAATTTTTATTGCCTATTAATAATGGAATAAATTCACTTCTTGCCAAGCCATCGCCATGTTCTCCGCTAAATGAACCCTTGTATTTTTTTACTAATTGAGCAACTTTATGGGTAATTTCCTTAAATAGAACAACATCCTTTTTCTTTTTTAAATTAAGTATTGGTCTTAAGTGTAATTCTCCAGCTCCAGCGTGTGCATAATAAATGGCTTTTTGCTTATAGTCGCTCATCATTTTCGTGAACTCTGCTATGTAATTTGGTAAATCATTCAACGCAACTGCCGTATCTTCAATACAAGCCACTGCTTTATTGTCTCCAATGATATTGCCTAACAAGCCTAAACCTGCTTTACGTAAATTAATAACTTTTTCAATATCTTTTTCAGCTACTTTAACATGTGCATACCCAAAATGATTTTGCTCTAAATCTAGTATCAAAGTATTGGCTAATTCAGTTACTTTTTTTAAGGAATTAGCACGTACTTCTAGCATTAAAATTGCTTCAGGATCACCTTGTAAAAAAAATCTATTTTTTTGTTGTTCTCTATTATTTTTAGTACAATCTAAGATGGCTTTATCCATCAATTCACACATAAATAAATTATGCTTCATGGTGGTTTGTACAGCCAATAAACTTTCGGTTATACTTTTAAAATGCGATACAATTAACAAGCTGTTATTTGGTGGTAATTCATCCAATTTTAATGTAATACTAGTTGTTATAGCTAAAGTGCCTTCACTACCACAAAGTATTTTTGACAAGTTTATGGTTTCTTCATTTCCCCCAAAAATTTCTGATTCTAATAAACTATCTATTGCATAACCTGTATTACGGCGCTTTATTTCTTTTTTAGGGAATTTTTCAAGTATTTCTTCTTGATGATTTGTATTAGAAAATAAGGTGTAAATAGTTTGATAAATTTTATTTTCTAAGGTGTCACCAATCATTTTTTTCTTAAACTCTTTTGAGGTGAGATTATTAAAAATCACACGAGAACCATCGCTCAATAAACCTTCTATTTCTAATACTTTATCTCGAGTTACGCCATATTGAATGGACGTAGTTCCTGAAGAATTATTACCAATCATTCCACCAAGCATGCATCGGTTAGAAGTTGATGTATTTGGTCCAAAAAACAAACCAAATGGTTTTAAGAATGCATTTAACTCATCGCGTATTACGCCAGGTTGTATGGTTATCGTTTTCTCAATTTCGTTAAAAGATGTTATTTTGGTAAAATATTTTGAAATGTCTATAATAATACCATCGCCAACACATTGTCCTGCAAGTGATGTTCCTGCAGCTCGCATTACTAAACTGACATTGTTTTTTGTAGCAAATTGAATTAAAGATTTTAAATCTTTATTTGATTTTGGAAAAGCAACAGCTAAAGGTATTTTACGATATACCGAAGCATCTGTTGCATAAATACTTTTGTGTAAATGATCGAAAACTAATTCACCAAACATGCAATCATTTAATTGCTTTAATTTTGTTTCCATTAATTTATTGGCGTACCATTTTTAGAAGATTTGTTACTCTTTAGCAAAACCACATCATTTTCATTTTGAACTCCTAATAGAAGACATTCACTCATAAAGTTAGCTATTTGTTTTGCTTTAAAATTCACAACAGCTATTATTTGTTTCCCTATAAGAGTTTCTTTAGTATATAAAGTGGTTATCTGCGTAGATATTTTTTTGATACCTAAGTCGCCAAAATCTATATGGATTTGATATGCTGACTTACGTGCTTTAGGGAAGTTGGTCACTTTAATAATAGTTCCAATTTGAATATCAACTTGTTTAAAATCCTCAAAAGTAATTTGTTTTTTCATCCTTATTTAGAAAACATTTTTTTTATTACCCAAGGCGGTCCAATTAATAAAAATTGTAAATCTTTTAAAAAGGATGGTTTTTTACCTTCAACATGATGTCCGTAAAATTGTCCAGCCCAAGCAACAATAAAAATAATTAAGGAAGTATAAAAAAGAGACGAAAATTGACTTATATAATAATTACCTAATACCGAAATTATCGAAAAAATAAACATACCGATGAAAGTTTTAAAGGACAATCGCAAGTAAAAAGCAAGGATAAAAATTAATAATATAGTGCTCCAATTTTCAATTAAAGGATTGTTCAGCTCCATTGTTTTTTGTAAAAATGAGGTGTTGATAGACATTAACATACCAATAATTGCAAAGTAAATAGCAGGAACACAAATGTAATGTATTGCTTGATTGGTTTTGTTTTGATGGCTTACAGCGTATTCATCAAACCATTCTTGTATTGTTTTCATATTCTCAATATTAAATTTAGGCACTAAAATACAAATTGAATAGAGAATAATATAAGAATTTAAAAAAATAGTTTGAAAAAGAAAAACCATCCGAAAATACGAATGGTTTTTTGTAGCGAGGAGCAGAATTGAACTGCCGACCTCCGGGTTATGAATCCGACGCTCTAACCGACTGAGCTACCTCGCCAAATGCTATAAATAAATATTATTTATAAGCGGTTGCAAATATAAAAACATATTTAATTGTAACAAGTAAAAAAGGAATTAAAAATTATTTTAATTCCTTTTTTTTATGTGTGATAATTATATATATTGTCAACCATTATAAATAAATTAAAATGGCTATAAAAGTTAAATTTGAAATTGAGTTTCCAATACACGCATCTCCAACATTTTTATATCATTACTTGTCTTCACCTGATGGTTTAAGTGAATGGTTTGCAGACAATGTAAACTCAAGAGGTAAAGTATATACTTTTTTTTGGGAAGGATCTGAAGAGCAAGCAACTCAAAAAATAAATAATAAAGAACAAAAAGTGCAATACCGTTGGTTTGAAGATGCTGATGAAAAGGAAGATTACTATTTCCAATTTAAAATAATAGTTGATGAGTTAACAAGTGATGTTTCTTTATTTGTTACTGATTTTGCAGAAGAAGATGAATTAGAGGAAGCTAAAATGTTTTGGGAAAACCAAATTGATAATTTAAAAAACAAAATTGGTGCTTAACCAATTGTATTTTATTTGCAAATGATAAATTTCAATGGGACACTTATAGATAAATCAGACTTAGATTTAAACTATAATAATCGTGCTTTTTCTTACGGTGATTCTCTTTTTGATACCAGTAAATTAGTTGCAGGTAACATACAGTTTTTAGAAGATCATTACTTTAGATTAATGGCATCTATGCGCATGTTACGCATGAAAATACCTGAAAATTTTACTCTAGAATTTTTTGAAGAAGAAATATTAAAGACTACAAAAGCTACTAATTTTTTAGATACAGCAAGAGTTAAATTTACTATTTATCGTAAATATGGTGGTTTGTATTTGCCTACAACTAATGAAATTGATTACATTATAGAAGTTACTGAATTAAAACTATCTCAAAAAGAAAATTACGAAATAGATATTTTTAAAGAGTATTATTCTTATTCTGGTTTAT
>CAZOQL010000068.1:0-13245 GCA_964582005.1 uncultured Flavobacteriaceae bacterium
AGTAACTGATAAAAAAGGGACATTAGCAGCTTTACTTGGCGCTTCACCTGGTGCTTCAACGGCAGTTTCAATAATGTTAAACTTGTTAAAAACGTGTTTTCCAGAACAATTAAAAACAGCCGCTTGGCAAAACACATTAAAAAAAATGATTCCTACTTATGGACAATCTTTAATTGAAGATGAAGAATTGTGTCGTAAAACTAGAAAACACACTACTGCTATTTTGAAATTGGAGAGTTGAAAACTCTAATTTTTGAACCTTTTTTTTTAGAAAAAAGAACTAATATCTTTACGTGAACTTATGCTAAGCTTAGAATAAATACTATTAATATGTGTTTTTATAGTACTTAGACTAACAAATAAGGTTTCGGCAATTTGCTTATTACTATTAGTACTCATTAGTTCAAATACTTTTTGTTCTTGACTGGTCAACACTTCTTTATAATTTACTTGTTTGTTTTTAGTTAATTGTATTTTAGAAGTGTATTTTTTAACTAAGAAATAGTTTAATAATAAGGATGCAATTAATAAAAAACCAAAGATAAAGGCTAATGACTTATACCAAGTGTTTTTGGTTTTTAATAACGGATATTGATCTCTAATTAAAGCATTTTTGAAGTTTTTAGTATAATTAGAATTGGGGTATTTTGTAGTAAGTTGGTCTAATAATTCATTGTAATAATTTGATTTTTTTAAGTCATTTAAATAAAAGGATTTACTAAAAGAATTATCATTTGCATAAAGATGAAAGGTATATAATTCGGCTAGTGGTTCGTTAAAGGTTTTGCTATAGTTTTTAATTTTGGTAAAATAATTTTGGTAATTATTTTTTCGTTGTAAATCACTTTTTGAGTATTGTAAATTAGCTAATAATTCTTCTTGTAAGGCTTCAATTTTATAAAGTGCAGCATTTATAGGATTAGCATATTCAACCGAACAAAATACTTGAGATAAATCGTTTAATGGAAAATTAACTGTATCAGAATTACTTGCAATAAAATCAATTTCAATACTATTTTCACAATGGTTTAACAAATGCTTATAATCACTTATATTTTCATTACAATTATCAATGTGAATTTTGTAAATTCTATTGTTTTTAGCTAAAAAATCACCTGAAAAATGAAATGTATTACTAGAATCTATACTGCTTTCTTGTAGAATATTTTCCGTCAAGAATAAGGATTTTTTATTACAATCATCTATAATACTTAAGTAAGCAGTGGCATTTTTAAACTCATCGTTTACGCTACCGGTGAATTGAAATTGCCCATATTGCTTTGAAAAGCTAGAGAGTAAAATAAATAAAAATATTTTTTTTAACATAAAAGATTTAAAAAACAAATATAGTTAATTTTAAACCTAACAAATTTTATTATATGTTAGGTTTAAAATTCTAAAAATTAATTAGCTGAAACAATACTTTTGTTCGTTGCTAAATTAGTTTTTGCAACTTTAAGAATGTTGCCCTTAATTCGGATTACTTTGTTACTTTCACTTGCATTTGAAGTAACTGTAATGTTTTTTGAAAAAGAACCAACTCTATTTGTTGCATACTTTACATTAATAACTCCTGTTTCACCTGGCATTATTGGTTGCTCTGGTTTCGATGCAACAGTACAGCCACAACTAGCTTTTACTTTACTGATGATAATAGGTGAGTTACCTGTGTTTTTAAAGGTAAAACTTCGTTCTCCATTGGTGTTTTGATTAATAGTTCCATAATCAATGGTTTCTGTTTCAAATTCAAAAACACCTAAACTAGTAGTGCTATTCATTGCAATTTGATTACCTGTTGCACTTTGTGCAGATGCGGATATGGTAAATAAGAATACCATAATAATGCGTGCTAAATTTGTCATAATAAATGTTTTAATTATATATCGATTATTCGATACGATGCAAACATCTGCTATTTCACTATAAATTACTTATTTTAAAGGGTTGAAAATAGGACTAGACCCAGTTTGAATTTTTAATTTACAATGAATTTTTAATTATTTGAGCTACAATTTCAGGGTTTAATAGAGTAGAAGTATCTCCTAAATTACTAGTGTCTTTACAAGCTATTTTTCGCAAAATTCTTCGCATAATTTTTCCAGAACGTGTCTTTGGAAGTCCAGTTGTAAATTGAATTTTTTGCAATTTGGCAATAGGTCCAATATGCTCGGTGATTATTTGATTTATTTCCTTTTTAAGATTATCGTGATTTCTACCTTCGCCACTTTCCTTTAAAATAACGTAACCATAAAGTGCATTTCCTTTCACGTCGTGCGGAAAACCAACGATAGCACTTTCGGCTACTGCTGGATGTTCATTTATGGCATCTTCAATTGGTGCGGTTCCTAAATTATGACCAGAGACAATAATTACATCATCAACTCTTCCTGTAATTCGGTAATAACCAACGGCATCTCGTAAAGCGCCATCGCCAGTAAAGTATTTGTTTTCATAAGTCGAAAAATAGGTTTCTTTGTATCGTTGATGATTTCCCCAAATAGTTCTTGCAATTGCTGGCCAAGGAAATTTAATACATAAACGTCCATCTACTTGATTTTTTGTAATTTCTTTTCCATTTTCATCCATCAAACAAGGTTGAATACCAGGTAAAGGTAAAGTTGCATAAGTTGGTATGGTTGGCGTTACATACGGAATAGGAGAAATTAATATTCCACCAGTTTCGGTTTGCCACCACGTATCTACAATAGGGCTTTTTTTCTTACCAATATTATCATTATACCAATGCCAAGCTTCTTCATTTATTGGTTCGCCAACCGAGCCTAACATTTTTAAAGAGGATAAGTCGTACTTATTTACAAAATCCAAACTCTCTTTTGCTAATGCTCTAATGGCTGTTGGCGCTGTATAAAATTGGGTTATTTTATGTTTTTCTACAATTTCCCAAAAACGTCCGTAATCGGGATACGTTGGTACTCCTTCAAACATTACTGTTGTAGCACCATTTGCCAATGGTCCGTAAACAATATAACTATGTCCAGTAATCCAGCCTATATCGGCTGTACACCAATAAATATCGTTTTCTTTGTAGTTAAAAACATTTTTAAACGTATAAGCAGTGTACACCATATAACCTGCCGTAGTGTGTACCATTCCTTTTGGTTTTCCTGTAGAGCCAGATGTATATAGTATGAATAAAGGATCTTCGGCATCCATAATTTCTGGATCGCATTCCAAGGAAGCTTCGTCTAACAATGGTTGTAACCATTTGTCACGATCCTCTTTCATATTAATTGTAGAATGAATTCGTTTCGCTACTAAAACGGATTGTACATTTGGGCAATCTTCTAAGCCTTCATCTACAATACTTTTTAAATCAATGGTTTTATTGCCACGATACGAACCATCTGAGGTTATTACCATTTTGCAATCCGAATCATTTATTCTGGTTGATAATGCTGTAGCTGAAAAACCTGCAAAAACAACAGAATGAATTGCGCCAATTCTAGCACATGCTAAAACAGAAATGGCTAATTCAGGAATCATTGGTAGATAAATACAAACTCTATCTCCTTTTTGGATACCTTCTTTTTTAAGTACGTTTGCAAATTTATTTACTCTTTCGTATAGTTGTTGGTAACTTATATGTTCTGCTTTTTCATTGGGATTGTTTGGCTCAAATAAAATAGCAGTTTTATTGCCTTTTGTTCTTAAATGTCTGTCTATGCAGTTTTCAGTAATGTTTAATTTTGCGCCTTTATACCATTCAATTTTTGGTTTAGAAAAATCCCAATCTAAGACTTTGTTCCATTTTTTATGCCATAAAAAATGTTCTTCGGCAATTTCTTCCCAGAAAACTTCAGGTTCTCTAACAGATTTTCGATAAACTTTATAATATTCTTCTAAATTTTTGATGTGATAATTACTCATATTTTTACTTTTGGAAGCTTAAATATAAGTAAAAATAGGTTTACAATTTAAAATCAATATAAGATTTTTTTTTGTAGAAAAAGAGAAAACTAAAATTGCCAAGCAATAATACGTGTTACTTTATTACCGTGTTGCATTTGAATCGTCTTAATTGTTTTTGCATTTAGTTTTTTAAGAGAAGCATACATGCTTTTTACATTTTCTTTTTTAGAAACCAAACTAGTAAACCATTCGCATTGTTCTTTGTGTAAGCTGCTCTCGTATAAGTAATTATGTAAAAAAGCTTTTTCGCCACCTTTATACCAAAGCTCGTTTGTATTGCCACTAAAATTACGTAAAGATTGTTTCTTCATATCTTTTTCATCGTAATTTTTTGCAGGATTTAAACCTTTAATTTTTTTATTGTTTGCCTCATCGGCTTCTTGTTTTGATTTGTAAAAAGGTGGATTACACATTACTGCTGTAAAAACTTCGTCCTTTTTAATAATTCCTTTTAAAATTTGAGTACTATCTTTTTGTTGTCTTAGTGTAATTTGATTTTCTAAACCATTTTTTTTACAAATTTTATTGGCAACTTCTAAAGAATTTACATCAATATCACTACCTACAAAAGACCAGTTATAAACGGAGTTTCCTAAAATAGGGTAGATACAATTGGCACCTGTACCAATGTCTAAAATACGTATTTCTTTATTTGAAGTTCCAATCAAATCGGCTAAGTGATGAATATAATCTACTCTACTTGGTATTGGCGGGCATAAATTTTCTTCTGGAAAATCCCAATATTTAATATTATAATGTGTGCTTAATAAAGTTCTATTTAAAGCTTTTACTGCTTTTGGATCTGCAAAATTAATAGTTTTTGTACCGTATTTATTCGTAAAAACATGTTCGTTTAAATTTACATTATTCTTACACAGTAAGTTGAAATTGTAGTTGTCTTTATGTAAATTATTTTTGTGCATCTTTTGTGTTTTCTTTAATCTTATTTTTAAGTGCTTTCATTCTCACTATAGAAAGTTCTTTTTTATTTTTAAGTTTATTCTTTTTTTGTGCCATTAACTTAGAATGCTTAGCTTTGTTGATGCCATTTTTGGCTTTCCCTTTTTTTGCCATAGTATTATAGTTAAAACATTTTTTTTAGTAAGCGTAATTTATGCGTATGCCTATTGGTTTCTTGATTATAAATCCCGCTTTGATCTAACCTATCTAATCGTACTTTACCACTTGCGTGGATGATATAATTATTTGCTAGTATAATACCAACGTGCGTAATATTACCTTCGTTATTATCAAAAAATGCTAAATCGCCAGGTTCACTTTCTTCAATAAAACTCAATACTTCACCTTGCTTTGCTTGTTGTGATGCGTCTCTAAATAACTTATAGCCATTCATTTTATAAGCCATCTGTGTAAAGCCTGAGCAATCTATACCAAAAGGTGTTTTTCCGCCCCAAAGATAAGGCGCGTTTAAATACATAAATGCAATATCAATAACTCCTTGTTTCGTATGGTTACTTTGGAAAGTTAAACCATCAAATGTATATTTTTTTTGATTTATTTTAAATGATTTCTTATTATAATCGGGTAGGATAGAGCCAATAGTTAATGGCAGATATTTTCCTTCTTCGTTGGTTGCAAAATTCACTAATTCTTTTGAGAAAACAGGTTTTATTTCTTGCAATTTTTCAAAATAAATTTCTGAAATTTCTTCCACTTGTTTTTTATCAATCCAACCTCTATAGCCATCAAAATCCAAACGAATATAGAACCAATTTTTTTCAGATTCTAAGATGCTAAAATGTTCTCCAAAAAGTACTTGCGAAATCATTTCACTTGTGTCTAATGGCTCAAGACGTAAAGGAATATTATTTAAATTACAAATTCCGAATTTCATAAAATAAGCTGTTATCTCAAGTTTTAATACAAAAGATTATTTATAATGATTAGTTATACTTTTTCAATAACTATAGCGCTTGCGCCACCACCGCCATTGCAAATTGCAGCAGCTCCATATTTGGCATTATTCTGTTCTAAAACATGTATTAGTGTAACGATAATACGTGAACCAGAAGACCCTAAAGGATGTCCTAAAGATACTGCGCCACCATTTACATTTACTTTAGTACTATCTAATCCTAAAATTTTAATATTTGCTAAGCCAACAACCGAGAAGGCTTCATTAAATTCAAAATAAGAGATATCATCTAAATTTAGATTTGCTTTGTGTAATGCTAGGGGCAAAGCTTTGGCTGGTGCAGTTGTAAACCATTCTGGTTCTTGTGCAGCATCTGCATATCCTTTTATAATAGCTAAAGGTTTTAAACCTAATTCTTTTGCTTTATCGGCACTCATAATCACTAGGGCAGAAGCACCATCATTTAATGTAGAGGCGTTTGCCGCAGTTACCGTACCATCTTTTGTGAAAACGGGTCTAAGTGTTGGAATTCTATCTATTTTTACATTTTTATACTCTTCGTCTTCGTTAAAAATTATACTATCACCTCTTCGTTGTGGTATTTCAACAGGTATAACTTCCTTATTAAATTTACCTGTTTCCCAAGCTTTAGCAGAACGATTGTAAGATTCTATAGCAAAATTATCTTGGTCTTCACGTGTAAAATTATGTTCGGTTGCACATAAATCACCGCAAGTTCCCATATGTTTTTGATCGTAAACGTTTGTTAAACCATCATGAACCATTCCGTCTAACATTGTTATAGAACCTAATTTTTGCCCTTTACGAGATTGTACATAATGTGGTACGGACGACATGTTTTCCATACCGCCAGCAATAACAACATCAGCATCACCACATTTAATTGCTTGTGCAGCTAACATAACCGCTTTCATACCAGATGCACAAACTTTATTAACGGTTGTACAAGGTACACTATCTGGTAAACCAGCAAATAGTGCAGCCTGTCTCGCAGGAGCTTGTCCTAAACCAGCTTGTAGTACATTACCCATATATACTTCATCAATTAATTTTGGATTTAAATCAATTTTATTTAAAGCTTCTTTTATAGCTGTTGCACCTAATTTTGTTGCAGAAACAGAAGATAAACTTCCTAAAAAACTTCCCATTGCTGTTCTGACAGCAGAAACAATTACTACTTCTTTCATATTAAATTAATTTATTTATTGCTTTTAATTTCATGCGAATTTAACCATTTTCTTTTATTTTATAGCGTAACTTGTGAATTATATCATCTAATTTTTTTACTTTTGAAAATAGTTTAGTTTATGAAAGATGTCCTTAATAAAATATATCAAAACCACGGTTTAATTTATAAAACGTTGCTCTTTATAGCAACTACAGTTTTAATTGTTTATCTATTTCCAAAAGGAGTTTATTTTAAATTCGAGATTCAGAAAGGTAAAATTTGGCAATACGAGAATTTATACGCACCATTTGATTTTGCAATTCAAAAATCAAAAGAAGAAATAGAAAATGAAAAAAATAAAATAAAGAATAATAAACATTTATACTTTATATATAATCAAAAGATAGTTTCTCAAGTAAAAAAAGAATATTTAATAAAAATCGACTTTATATTAAGTGATTTAATTTTAAATGATTTAAATAAGGAAGAAGCTATTCTTTTTGGAGAAAATTGGTTAGAATCTTTTTATGAAATTGGCTATACGTCTTATAAATTACCTAAAAATAAATTAATTACTATTAGGCAAGGTAATGAAGCGGTAGATGTTTTATCAAATAAATTAGTAGTAGAAAAGGATTTATTGAGAAAAATTGACGCTTATTTTTCCTCTAGTAAATATGCAAGTATTGCACCAGAATTCAAAGCATTATTTTTAAATATTATTAAACCAAATGTTTTTTTTGATGAAAATTATACAAATATAGCACTCGAAGAAACTATTAAAAGTGTTTCAATAACCAAGGGTAAAATTTCAACTGGTGATCTTATTATTTCAAAAGGAAATATTGTAGAAGGAAAGCGTTTTTCCATTTTAAATTCTTTAAAAAACGAGTATAATACACAACAATTAAGTGACACTAATTATTATTGGTTAATTATTGGTTATACAATATTAGTGGCATTAGTTTTAATGATGTTATTACTATTTTTGCGAAAATATCGAGAAGAAATATTTACTAATAATAATAAAATTACTTTTATCTTTTTTAATATATTATTAATGGTTTTTATGGTTACCATAACTATAAAGTTTCAGCCAGCATATATTTTTGCAGTACCATTAATTATATTGCCGATAGTTTTAAAGGCGTTCTTTGATGCAAGACTAGGTTTGATAACTCACGTATTAACTGTTTTGTTATTGGGGTTTATAGTGCCAAATAGTTTTGAATTTATTTTTTTACAAATTATTGCAGGAATTGTTACCATTTTAACAGTGTCAGAATTATACAAACGTGCAAATTTATTTATATCGATTAGCCAGATAACGTTTATTTATATGTTGGCATATTTTGCGTTTTTTATAATTCAAGAAGGTACTGCTAAGAATATTAAAGCAATATATTTCGTGCTATTTGCTTTAAATGGTGTTTTAGCATTATTATCTCAATATTTAATTTGGATTTATGAAAAAGTATTTGGTTTAGTATCCGATGTTTCTTTATTGGAGTTATCTAATACAAATTCAAAATTATTACGTGAATTAAATGAGAAAGCACCAGGAACTTTTCAACATTCTATGCAGGTGGCAAATTTAGCCGAAGCTTCAGCAAATGAAATTGGCGCAAATGCAATGTTAGTTAGAACAGGCGCTTTGTATCACGATATTGGAAAAATACTTAATCCTATGTTTTTTACCGAAAATCAATCTACAAATGTGAATCCACATAATGAAATGTCACCAAAGGATAGTGCTAAAATTATCATTGACCATATAATTAAAGGCATTGAATTAGCAAAGAAAAATGGCTTGCCAGATAGAATAATTGATTTTATTAGAACACATCACGGAACAAGTTTAGTTTATTACTTTTACAAACAGCAAGAAGAGTTAACTCCTGACGATTTGAATATAGATGACTTTCAATATCCAGGACCAATTCCTTTTTCCAAAGAAACCGCTATTTTAATGATGGCAGATGCTTCTGAAGCAGCTTCAAAAAGTTTAAAAACACCAACAGCTCAGTTGATAGATGAATTGATAGATAAAGTTATAGATGGGCAGATGAAAAAAGGACAATTTATGAATTCTGACATTACTTTTAAAGAAATTCAATCCATTAAAAAGGTGATTAAAAAGAAGTTAATGAATATTTACCATGTTAGAATAGAATATCCTGAATAAAACACAAAAAAATGTTGTAGGATTGCAAAGCAAGTTTTATCTTTGCAGTCGCAAAAAATAAGTTCTTTGCAAATAATAAAATTGGAGAGGTGCCAGAGTGGTCGATCGGGGCTCCCTGCTAAGGAGTTGTACCTTTACGGGTACCGGGGGTTCGAATCCCTTCCTCTCCGCATTTTATAGATAATCATTTTCGGGGTGTAGCGTAGCCCGGTTATCGCGCCACGTTTGGGACGTGGAGGCCGCAGGTTCGAATCCTGCCACCCCGACAATTAATTTAAAATGCATTAGCTGTATTTTATGGAGGCGTAGCTCAGCTGGATAGAGCATCGCCCTTCTAAGGCGACGGTCACAGGTTCGAATCCTGTCGCCTTCACAAAACTCATTAATCTTTGTGATTAATGAGTTTTTTTATGTTTTAAACCCTTATTTTTGTAAAATAATGAACGAAAAAATATTATTTGAAGACTTAAATTTATCTAAACAACAATTAAAGGCGTTAGATGATTTAGGTTTTATACATCCAACACCAATTCAAGAACAATCTTTTTCGATAGTTTTATCGGGTAAAGATATGGTAGGTATTGCACAAACAGGTACAGGAAAAACTTTTGCCTATATGTTACCAATTATGCGAGATTTAAAGTTTTCGGAGCAATTGCATCCTAGGGCTTTGATTTTAGTACCAACACGTGAATTAGTTTTACAAGTAGTAGCCGAAATTGAAAAATTAGCAAAATATATTAATGTGCGTGTTTTAGGAGTTTATGGCGGTACAAACATCAATACACAAAAAAAAGCCATTGCTTTAGGGACCGATATTATTGTTGCCACTCCAGGGAGACTGTATGATTTAGCGCTTAGTAAGGCGTTAAAAATGCGAGATATCAAAAAATTAGTTATTGATGAGGTTGATGTTATGTTGGACTTAGGATTCCGATTTCAATTATTAAATATTTTCGAAATTTTGCCAAGCAAACGTCAAAACATTATGTTTTCGGCAACAATGACCGATGATGTAGACGCTATGATTAGCGATTACTTTATTACACCTACTAAAATATCTATAGCTTTAAGCGGAACACCATTAGATAACATAGCACAAAGTTGCTTTGATGTAGAGAATTTTTATACCAAAGCAAATCTACTGGCACATTTGTTAAAGGATAACGAATTGTTCCATAAAGTATTGGTTTTTGTTAAAAATAAAAAATCAGCTGATTTGTTATTTGAAGTAATAAACGAAACCTATAATGATGAATTATGTGTAATTCATTCTAATAAAACACAAAATTACCGTATTCGCTCTATTAGTCAATTTGAAAAAGGCGAAAACAGAATCCTTATTTCTACCGATGTAATGGCTCGAGGATTAGATTTAGACGAAATATCACACGTAATTAATTTTGACACACCAAACTTTCCAGAAAATTATATGCATCGTATTGGTAGAACTGGTAGAGCAAAACACGAAGGAAAATCCATACTTTTTTGTACCGAAAAAGAACAACAAGCAAAAATGGCAATTGAAGAATTGATGGCTTATAAAATTCCATTACTACCTTTTCCGACCGAAGTTGAAATTTCTGAAAAATTAACAAGAGAAGAACAACCTATTGAATTTGAAGTTAACAATCCACATAAAACGGATGGTTATGTGCCTGGAGCAGCATTTCATGAAAAGAGTGAAAAAAATTCTCAAATAAATAGTAAAGAAAAAAAATACAGCAGAGAATTAGCAAAAAAATACAAAAAACCTAAAACTAGAGGCGATAAAAATTACAATAGGCGAAACAAACGTTAAACTTATTTGTAATTTTTCAATTTGTTTAGCACGAATATATTAGACCGAATTATCTTATGATAATTCGGTTTTTTTACGAAATATGACAAAATGACATCAAAAAATGGCATAAAAACATAAATTTATACTTGGCACACAAATTGACTATTACAAATCGTAATTAAAATGAAAATTAAAAAATAACTAAAAAAATATATAATTATGAGTAAGATAATAGGAATCGATTTAGGTACAACAAACTCTTGTGTTGCTGTAATGGAAGGAAATGAGGCAGTTGTAATCCCAAATGCCGAAGGTAAAAGAACAACACCTTCTATTGTAGCATTTATTGAAGGTGGCGAACGTAAAGTTGGTGATCCTGCAAAAAGACAAGCAGTAACAAACCCAACTAAAACCATTTCGTCAATTAAACGTTTTATGGGAAATAGTTTTTCTGATTGTAAAACGGAAATAGGTCGTGTACCATATAAAGTAGTAAAAGGAGATAATGATACGCCAAGAGTAGATATTGATGGTCGTTTATATACGCCACAAGAAATATCAGCAATGGTATTACAAAAAATGAAAAAAACTGCGGAAGATTATTTAGGACACGATGTAACCGAAGCAGTAATTACAGTGCCAGCATATTTTAACGATGCACAACGTCAAGCAACTAAAGAAGCAGGACAAATTGCAGGTTTAAAAGTTGCACGTATCATCAACGAGCCAACTGCAGCAGCACTAGCTTATGGTATGGATAAAGCAAATGACGATAAAGTAATTGCAGTATATGATTTAGGTGGTGGAACTTTTGATGTTTCGATCTTAGAAATTGGCGATGGCGTTTTTGAAGTACTATCAACCAATGGAGATACACATTTAGGTGGAGATGATTTTGACCAAGTAATCATAGATTGGTTGGCAGAAGAATTCCAAAAAGAAGAAAACATGGATTTAAGAAAAGATCCTATGGCATTACAACGTTTAAAAGAAGCAGCTGAAAAAGCGAAAATTGAATTATCATCGGCTACACAAACCGAAATCAATTTACCTTATGTAACTGCAACAGCATCAGGGCCAAAACACTTAGTTAAAACTTTAACTAGAGCTGCATTTGAAAAATTAGCGGCAGATTTGATTAAGCGTTCTATGGCGCCAGTTGCTAAAGCGTTAAAAGATGCGGATTTATCGATAAAAGAAATTGACGAAGTAATTTTAGTTGGTGGATCAACTCGTATGCCAAGAATACAAGAAGAAGTTAAAAAATTCTTTGGACAAGAGCCAAATAAAGGTGTAAACCCAGATGAAGTTGTTGCCGTTGGTGCAGCAATTCAAGGTGGTGTTTTAACTGGTGAGGTAAAAGATGTCTTATTATTAGATGTTACACCATTATCATTGGGTATTGAAACTATGGGTAATGTATTTACTAAATTAATTGATGCAAATACAACAATTCCAACTAAAAAATCACAAGTATTCTCAACAGCAGTTGCTAATCAACCATCGGTAGAAATACACGTTTTACAAGGTGAAAGAGCAATGGCTGCTGATAATAAAACCATTGGTAAATTCCATTTAGAAGGTATTCCACCAGCAGGAAGAGGAGTCCCACAGATTGAAGTAACTTTTGATATTGATGCAAACGGAATTATAAATGTTTCGGCAAAAGATAAAGGAACAGGTAAAGAGCATAATATTCGTATTGAAGCATCTTCAGGTTTAAGTGAAGAAGATATTAAAAAAATGAGAGCTGACGCTGAAGCTAATGCGGATGCGGATAAAAAAGCCAAAGAAACTGCTGAAAAGATTAATGCTGCGGATTCTATGATTTTTCAAACAGAAAGCCAGTTAAAAGAATTTGGAGATAAATTATCGGAATATAAAAAAGGACCAATCGAAGCTGCTTTAGAGGAATTAAAAAAGGCACATGAATCGAAAGATTTAGCACAAATAGATACTGCAATGGAAACCATTAATGAAGCTTGGAAAGTTGCAAGTGAAGAAATGTACAAAGCACAACAAGACACACAAGGTGGCGCAGAAGCACAGTCAGAAGCTGGAGCAGAAGATGCACAAGCTGATAATGTAGAAGATGTTGACTTTGAAGAAGTAGAAGAAGAAGAAGAAAAATAATTTTCTACTTGGTTACACTATTGTAATCTGTAATTAAAAAAAAGGGTTTTACTTTAAAGTAAAACCCTTTTTTATAGAACGTAATTTAAACCATAGCAAGATTCAAGTTACAAATGCAACTTTAGGGTTAAACAATAATTTATTCATTA
>CAZOQL010000069.1:0-12921 GCA_964582005.1 uncultured Flavobacteriaceae bacterium
TAATATACGCTTCTCTGATTTTATATTTCTTTGTTTTTGCTGTAACTTTTTTAAGCCTGAAAGACTTTCTGTAATTAGTAAATTTGATTGTAATCCCACAGTAAAATATACAACATTTTAGACTTATATTATAATTAAATTGGTATTACATCTGTATTTATTATTATGCTGCATGAAAAAGCGAGATTATAGTTATTATAATCTCGCCTAGTATGATAAATTTTAAACGTTTAATATTTATTTAATAATTAAACGTTGAATGTTATTTCCTTCGTTAGATTCTAAAGTAACAAAATACATAGCTGGTGCTAATTTTGAGATATCAAAAGAATGCCCTTCATTAAAGTTACCTGTAAATGATTTTACTAAACTCCCTGAAATTGAATAAATTTCTACAACAGAAACCTCTTTAGTAACTTGAAAGTTAGTATTTGTATTTGTTGGATAAATTTTAATACTTGTATTTAAGTTATTGTAATCATTTATTGTAGCGGTAGTATTTGTAAAAGTATATGCGCCTGTAGAGCGTATAAATGTAATATTATAAGTACCAAATAAAAGTTCAATATTTCCCGATGATGTTGAAGCATCTCCCCAACTTGTTCCCCAATCGTGATTTTGTCTCAATTTCAATTGACCATCAGCATTTAAAACAAACCCATTAAGAGTGTAGTTTTCACCATCTGTGGTTGTTAAATCAACGTCTCCGCCCCAACCATTAAATCCACCAATCAGTGAGATGTCTAAGAAATTAAAACTATAAGCACCCGTTGTAAGGTTAAATGTAATGTTATAATCATTTGCAGTTACAGGAATTGCAGCTCCGCCTTGCGTACCAGTACCAGCTGGAAAAGCACTATCAGACCAATTTACAGTTTCAGCATTATCTTGTCTAAAGTGAGCATCACCTGTTGTTACATTTAAATTATCTAAAAAATAAGTAACGCCGTCTGTAGTGTTCATATCTGTATCAACCATAGAGCCTCCATTTATTGCAGAACCAATAATTCCAATTTCTGGAAAAGAATTATTATTTACAAACTCATATTCCAAAGTTGTCAAGTTGAAAGTAACATCGTAAGTTCCTGCAATGGCTGGGAAATTATCTCCAGAACCTAATACAGCTGTTCCCATTGGAAATGCTGTTCCTCCCCAATTTACTGCCCAATCGTAATCTTGTCTAAATTTAACACCACCAGAAACTATGGTTAAACTGGTAATAGTATAAATGTTATTATCTGTTGTACTCAAATCGACATCATCTCCTACATTCCAACCTCCAACAGCGTCACCAATTAAACTAATGGTTTGCGCTTGGGTTGTTAAAAAGCCTATTGTTAAGACTATTGCTAAAATTGTAATTTTTTTCATCATAATATTGTTATTTAATTAATTTATGTATTGTTTTACTTGTATTTGTTTCTATGGTTACTAAATATATTCCTGAAGTCAAATTTTCAATATTAAAGGAATGTTCTTTATTAAAATTGCCCTTAAATTCTCTTATTAACTTGCCTTGTACGTTATGGATACTAACTTTTGTTGATTCCATATTACATTGAAAATAATTATTTGCTGGATTTGGATATAAACGCGTAATATTTTCAATATCAATACTATTTGTACCTAAAGCACTAGCTTGATTACCATAAATTCTAAATTCACCAGGTTGTAAATTAATGGTGGCAGTAGTGCTCGTAACATTAAAAGCAGAATCATCCATTAGGTTATACCAATTTCCTGTATATGGAAAATTAGGAACAATGTTTTGAGTATTTGTATTAAAATTAGCCAAAACAACTACATTTTTTAATTCTGTAGTAGGAATGTTATCGTCCCAAATATAGATTTTAGGTGTTAAGTTACCTGAATTTATACTATAATTACCTTCAAAAACGGGTAGTGTAGTTTTTAATTTATTTATTCTTGCCCAGTCATCGTAAATCTGTCTTCTATTAGTTGTACCCATCCAATTTTCAACCCATTGAGGTTGCGGTTTGGTATCTAATCTACAACTATTATCGAATGAACCATTTGAACAGGTGTAAATAGAGTTATCCATACCGAGTTCTCCAAAATGCCAAATCATTTTAGGACCAGGAATTGTCAATGTAACAGCTCCAAGTGCAGACATACGCGATAAAGCTATATTTACATTTTGAACGTTACCATTACCGTTAGTGATGTTTTTATACATTAAACGCTCTTCATCATGACTTTCGGCATAACCAATTAAGCGCTTTGCATTAAAACCTCTACTTTCATGTCCCATTCTATTAAAGTTACTGTTAGAGGCGTATCCCATAGTTAATTGGTTATATGGTTCGGTCATTTTCCCCCACATCATAACTCCTTTGCTTGGCGTTTCGTTTAATCTATAATTTGCCCATTGTTGTTCTTCATTGTCGTTTCCTAAATGCTCAAATATGACATAATGTGTTGGGTCAAGAGACCAAGAATAATCGGCATATTCTTTTAAAACATCTACTCTATCTTGTTGATATGCATTGGTACACGAATCATCATTTCCTGTACAATTTTGCGTAAACCCTTTGGTTAAATCCCATCTAAAACCATCAATTTTAAATTCTTCAATCCAATGTTTTACTACTCTTTTGGTATAGGTTTTGGTTCTTGTTTGTGTATGATTAAAATCACTACCAACATTATAGCTATGTCTTGCAGATGTATTAAAATATGGACTCTCGGTACTTGGGTCACCCCAACCATCTCCATCAGGATCAACCATCCACATTCTATTTAATGGGTTTCTTCCAAAAGCGTGATTTAGAGCAATATCTAATATTACAGCAATGTCATTTTGATGGCATAAATCCACAAATTCTTTAAATTTATCTGCTGTACCATAATACTTATCTAAAGCTAAATGAAAAGATGGGTTATAACCCCAGCCTTCATTACCTTCATATTCCATGATGGGCATTAATTCAATAGCATTAATATTCAAATCTTTAAAATAATCGATTTTATCTATTAAGGTTTGGAAATTTCTATTTGTATCAAAGTCTCTTATTAAAACTTCGTATATAATTAAATCTTCCTTTTTTGGTTTTACAAAGTTAGTAACTTGCCAATTATAAGCAGTTTGTCCAGTTTCTAAAACAGTAACTTCACGGTTTTGCCCAGTAGGATATGTGGGTATATTTGGGTATGAAGCACTCGGTATCCATTGGTCATCAAAGGGAGATAATACTAAGGTAGAGTATGGGTCAGCTGTTTTTACTAAGCCAGGTGAATTAGTTATAGGTGTTTTATCTACAACCCAATATTGATATGTTTCAATTTGTCCAGCAGTTAAACCTGTTAATTCTATCCAAAATTTACCACTTCTTGATGGGTCAATTTTCATGGCATAACTAGAAGTTGGTGTCCAATTATTAAAACTACCTGCAACATAAACAAAGTCTTTACTTGGCGCATCTAAAACTAAAATAGCTTTTGTTGCATCGCCATTTATATAATTAATACCTTCTAAGTAATCTTGTGACATAACATCATATGCCGTTCCAGGATCTACAAGAACATCGAATTTTTTAGTGATTGTAGTAGATGCCAACGTTATTTCTAAGGAGTAATTTGTATTAGCTGTTATATTTGAATGTGTAAATGTGTAAGATGCGATATTATTTTGCGTATCTATAACAGATCCATTAGCATTTAATACATAATTAGCATTACCATTAGTGTTTGAAGCATTAATAGCTAAATTACCTCCTGAATTTAATATCGTTGTTGAATTTATAACTGGTGCAATTAACGTAGCTTGAAAAGCGCCTACATTAAAGAAGAAATCACTATTTCCATTATCTTTTAAGGTTTGTGTTCCATCAATATTTCTAAAAACCATACCCATTTTAGTAATGGTAGATGCTTGAGTAGAAGTTAATCCATAATACGTTTCTGGAGTTAGTGTAATACTCCAAATACCGCCTCCAGTATCTGTCATTTCACCTAAACCATTATCGGTTCCCCAATTGCCAACAACATAAGTCCAAGGATTAGCATCTGTACCAACACCAGAATGCATGTAAACTTTAGTTGGATTGTTCATCGTATTAGAATCGGTTGCTGTGCTATTTATATCTATGGTAATAGTAACCGATTGATTTACTTCAAATGGAGTAGGAGTTATAGTAACTTGACCAGTTATGAATAGTATTACAAATAAAAATAAAGCAGTAAATAGTTTTTTTTTCATATATTGATAGTTGTTTAAAATTAAAAGGCTATTTTTTTAAAACAGCCTTTTGTTTAAAATATTAATTTAACGTAAGTGTGTAAGTGTAATTTCTTGGATTACTTAAATCCATAACAATAGTATAATTTCCTGCAGTATTTATAGCAATATTACCTGCATTATCACCCTCTAAAACACCATCATTTTCATCATCACCATAATTCCAAGCCCAATCGTCATTAGCTCTAAATTTTAGTTCACCAACTGCTAAATTTAAAGTAATTGACCACAATCCAGTATTAGCATCAAAAGTCATGTCTTGATCAACAATCCAGCTTCCAGTTGCATCACCAATAACACCCCATTGATATAAGGTTTCCGTATAGGTTAATGCATCTGTATCTACCTGTATAAAATAATGACCAGCACCATTTGGTGTGCCAATATTTCCTTCACCAGTTTCTATTAATACTTGTGTATATGAACCATCTGTTCCTGATGCATCACCCCAATCGGTGTTACCCCAATTAAAATTACCGCTTCCATCTGGAGCAATAAATTTATGATTTCCATCTAGCCAAACATAGCCTTCGTAATCGGTATTTCCAGCAGCTGAAGCTTCTAATTGTGGTGCTGTTGGTGGATCCCAACTTTGATGATTTCCAGGCACAGCTATTCGTAAACTTTGTACAATTTCAACCATTGTAATGGTTTTGTTAACACCATTTACTGTAATTGTGTATAGACCAGGAGTTCCTAAAAACCTAAAATTATTATCTCCATCTAGTGCATCTTCAAAAAGAGAATCAATGGTATAACCTTCATTAATAAAGTATGGATAATTCAATCCAGATCCCCAATCGCTATTAACGGTAAAGAACCTAAACGTATCATTAGAAAAATTTGTGGTAGCTTCAAACATATCAACAGGTACTAAAGTCATTTCTACAGGAGAAGACCAACCCCAGCCTGCATCAGGAATACCTGCGCCAACCATAAATAAGGCTTCTGGAAATGTTATTTCAGTAATTGTAATTGTATTGGTATTTAAATCAACTACAATATCATAATTACCTTCGGTATAATTAGAAAAATCAACTCCACCGAATTTAGTAACCTCAATTGGGTTAATAGTGTTATCAACTAATTGCCATTTTTCATTATCGTTTACATTAGATGGTAAAAAATTAAATGTATCCCCATTAACCAAATCTACATTAATTGAAAAAATATTGAATGCATCTTGATTCATTGCCATAGCTTGTGTTGGATCAAAGTTATTAAAAGTACCATTAATATATAATTGAGCAACTTCAATAACATACGGAGAGAAAACTACTGTAATAGAATTGGATAGTTCTCCATTAGAAGCTACAATTCTAACATCTACAGCAGAATCCATTACTTGTGGAATTCTAACCGAGTTGACTAGTAGTGTGTTTAAATCAGTAACATTCCAAGAATAATTAGCTTGACCTGTTGTACCAGCAATAAAACTATCTGCAAAATCAGTTGCCGCTTTAGCAAATTCAATGGTATACGTTACATCACTATTTAAAGTGTCTTCCCAAGATAGAGCCAAAGCTTCATTTGTTGGGTTTGTTCTGTCTAAAGTTAAACTGGAACCAGTTGTAGGAGTTACAATTTTAAATTTAGATTGTCCTTCTTTAATTTCGAAATTTTCATTTTCATCACAAGAAAATAATCCAAATAGTAAAGAAGTTAGTAGAATTATTTTAATTATATGTTTCATAATTTTAATTTAATGTTAAACTATACGTGTATTCTCTTGGATTGCTTAAATCTAAAACAATGGTGTAATTTCCAGCTGTTGGAACACCAATATTTTCACCATCAGGTTCTAAAGTACCATCTGCACCTGTATCACCTATATTTAATGTCCAAGAATCGTTTGCTCTAAATTTCAAACCATTATCTGGTGCACTTTGCGCAGTAAGATCCATTGTAATCGTTAAGGTTTGTGTTGCAGCATCGTATACCATATCAGTATCGGAACTCCACCCTGTTGGTGTTGCATTACCAATAACACCCCAACTAATAGGTGTAGCAGCGTAAGTTAATGCATCTGTATCGGCTTCAACAAAATAATAACCAGCAGTAGATGCGTTACAATTTTCTTCGCCATCTGCAACTAGTACGCCACTAAAAGTATTATCATCACCCCAATCAATATTTCCCCAATGGAATTCTAAAATATCGTTAGGTGCAACAAATTTATAAGCGCCATCTAACCATACATAACCTTCGTAATCGGTTGCTCCAAAAGCGGAAGAAGCTAATAAAGGTGCTGTTTCAGGAGTCCAATTTTGATGGTTTCCAGGTACAGCTATTTTTGGTAAATCTGTAGTGAAAGGAGTAACTAACACAAATATAGATTCGGATACTTGAGGCGTACTACTTGTAGATCCAATAGTTGCTATAACTCGAATATCTAAACTTCCAGAAATAAATGGTCCTAAACCAGAACCACTAACGGCACTATTAAACTCACCAATATTCCATGATAAATAAGTATTGGTGGTTGAGCCAGCAACAATTGGTGTTTCAAAATTTGTTCCTGTTTTTGCAAACTCAACTTTA
Organism: uncultured Flavobacteriaceae bacterium; assembly: GCA_964582005.1. GTDB lineage: Bacteria > Bacteroidota > Bacteroidia > Flavobacteriales > Flavobacteriaceae > S010-17. Next base: position 6,800 of record CAZOQL010000069.1, read on the forward strand.
TAGTTAATTTCTGTAGCCGTACCAAAATCAGCAGGTTTCCAAGTTAAGGTAAAAATTGTATTTGTTTGTGTTTCATTTGGGTTTAAAAAATACGATGTCCCAGATGTTGGTGCTATTATTTCACCACTTCCTTTTGCAGAAATAGTCAATAATTCTTGATCTTGATTTTCGCATGATGTTATCGAAAATAGAAAGACCGATATAATTAATAAATAAATTATTTTTTTCATTGTATATTATTTTAAATTAATAACCTAAGTTTTGTGTTAAATTTGGATTAGCAGCAATACTATTTGCTGGTAAAGGATATACTTTCATATGATTTGGTAATGCAATACCAGTTGCACTTCCGCCTTTCCATACCCAATTATAGTTTCCACCAGTATATTTTCCAAAACGTATTAAATCTTGTCTTCTGTGTCCTTCCCAATATAATTCTCTAGAACGTTCGTCTATAATAAAATCTTCGGTTAAATTACCTGCTATTATACTAGAAGAGTTCGCTCTTGTTCTAAGTAAATTTACATAAGTAGCTGCTTGATTTAATGTTCCGCCAGTACCGCCTTTTACCACAGCTTCTGCATACATTAAATAAACGTCTGCTAATCTAAACATAGGAAAATCGGTATCTACAAATGTTGGATCTGGACCTGGATTACCAGCTGAAGTAATATTTTTATATTTTGTTATTACAAAACCTGAATCTCTATCGCCAATATCGGTAATTTCAATATCTCTTCCTGCTGTTAATATCGTATTTCTCGTGTCAGTCATTGGTACATCACCATTCAAAAATTTATTAGCAAATTGCTTTCTAACACGCAAAGCGCCTCCCCAACCTTGTGCTCCTAAAGAAGCTGCATTTCCTTCTAAACTTCCTACTTGACCATTTATAATAACCGTAGTTGCGCCATAATTTTGTGTAACAACACCATCAGAAACTAAAGGGAAAATTATTTCATTTGCTCCTGCATCGTTAAAATCATTATCTGCTAAGAAATTATCTTGGTAGTTTGAAGCTAAGGCATAAGGAGCAGCCGTTATTTTATTACAGTAAGTAATACATTCCGTATATTTATCTGTTCCAATATAAACTTGTGCATTTAAGTAAATTTTTGATAATAACATCCAAGCTACTGCTTTATCAGCTCTTGCATATTCATTTTGATTGGCATCAACTAAATCGCCATCAATTGCAATAAGTTCGGACTCTACAAAATCAAAAAGTTGTTGTCTGTTATATTGTGGTCCTTGAAAAGCTCCAACAGGATCATTTTCGGTTACAAAAGCTGTTTTTCCAAACAGATCCATCAAATGGTAATACGCCATAGCTCTTAATAAACGAGCTTCTGCACGATACGCAGCAATATCTCCAGCTAGCGCAGTTGTGTGACCTCTTTCTGCTAATTTAGCATCGGTAGATTGTCTTAAGAACTCATTACTTAAAGCTACGGAAAACATCGCTCTACTAAAAAAACCTAATAAAATACTATTTGTTGAAGACCATGTATTACGTTGAATTGCTTTTACCGCACCACCTTCGTCATTTTCATAAGACCAAATAGGTTCATCTGCTGCTAAATCTTGTAAATACCATAAGGTTCTAGCGTATTGGCTAGTACCAGCATCAATTCCTTGTAAGTTTGATGATCCTGCACCAGATGTACCTGTTAAAGAAAGGTTTCCATAAATTCCTGCTAATGCTTGTTTGTAAGAACTAGAATCTGCATAAAATTCTTCTGTTAAAAATTCATCATCATCTTGTGGTGTTACGTTTAAATCTTCGGTACATGAAGTTATTAAAAGTAAAACAATCAGAAGAAAATAAAGTTTAAATATATTTTTTGTATTCATTTTATATTATTTTAAAAATTAATATTTAATCCCATTAAAAATGTTCTTGGTCTTGGATAAATAGTATTATCAATTCCGTTAAAAACTTCTGGATCTAATCCACTATATTTAGTTAATGTAAATACATTTTGAACTCCTGTCCAAAGTCTAATTTTTGTAGAGTTTTTCTTGAACTGATCAAATGTATACCCTAAAGTTACATTGTCCATTTTAAGGAAGGAAGCGTTTTCAATATAATAATCGGATAATAACACTTCGGAAGTTTCATTAAAATTAGATTCTAAAACTGTTGTAGGCATATTACCTAAAGCAGTTGTTGCTTGTAAAAGATTATATTGTGCTCTTGAAGAATTTACATTATTATAGATGTAATTACCTATACTTGCTCTAAAACTAACACCTAAATCTACATTTTTATAGTTTAGACTAGATTGTAATCCCATTAAAACATCTGCACTAGGTTTTTTATAGATATATCTATCGCTTGTGTTAATAATACCATCTTGATTTAAATCTACATAAGCTCCTTCAACAGGGTTGCCACTTGTATCATATAATTGTTTGTAAACAAAAAATGAATTTGGTGCAAATCCTTCACTATGCACTTGGATTCTAGAACCAGTACCACCAGAAATCCCACCAGTTTCAATGTCTTGCCCTAAAGCCAATTCATCAATTTTTGTGCTTATCAAGTTTATGTTGTAATTCATATCCCATTTTAAATCATTGGTTTTATATAAATCGGTTCCTACCGAAAATTCAATACCTTTAGAAATGAATTTACCAATATTTTGAAAACCAGCATTACTAAAGTTAGAACCATCCGCAACAGCAACATTTGCAATTAAATCTTTAGACTCTTTTAAGTAAACTTCTACAGAACCTTTAAACCTATCTTCTAATATTCCATAGTCAAATCCTAAATTGTAGGTAGTTGTTTCTTCCCATTTTAAATCTTCAAATCTAGATTGAGGAATACCAACGCTTATAGAGCTATTCCCGAAAATATATTGTGAAACGGAATTACCTGTAAGGTATCTGCCTAAATACGCATAAGAAGCCCCTATTTCTTGTTGCCCAGTAATACCCCAACCTAAACGCATTTTTAAAAATGAAAACAGTTTAGAATCTTTTAGAAAATCTTCATCAGTCATTTTCCAAGCTATTGCAGCTGCAGGAAAATCACCCCAACGATTTTCTTCACTAAATCTCGAAGTTCCATCTCTTCTATAGGATAAGGTTAGTATGTATTTATCTAGATAAGTTAAATTAGTTCTACCAAAAAAACCAATAAGTACAACATCGGGATCTAAACTAACATCCGATTCTGAGTCAGGATCCATAATTTCTCCACTACTAAACCCTTGACTTTCAAATTTTTGATATGAATAACCAGCAGTTACTTCTGTTTTAATTTTATCCGTTTCGCTTTTGTATACTAAATAAGTATCTAAAAGTTTATTAATTCTTTTACTTGTGTAATTAGATTCTGACCCTAAAAATGGCTGGTTGTTTCCAGTCCTAAAACCATTTATACTTTGATCATTTGTTTTACTAAATCCTTTTCCTCTTGCATTATCATAACCTAAGTTAACAACTGCTGAAACTTTCGGAAAGAAATGTAATTTATAATCTAATTTAGCATTACCATAAAAACGAGTTCCGTAACTTCTATTTTCTTTTTGCAATAAACTTGCAACTGGATTTCTAGGTGCTGTATTTGGCTCGCCATTGTTATGGTATTCAAAAAACCCTCCAAAAGGAGAAGAAGAGTCATATACAGGTTGCGTTGGATCCATAACTAAAGTAGCTCCTTCTACACCATCGGCAAAGCGATTTGTTTCAAAAACTAAATTAGAATTAACACTCACTTTTAAATGGTCGTCAAATAATTTTGGATTTAAAGATAAGGAAGTAGTTCCTCTTTCAAACATAGATGTTTTACGTAAACCTGGTTGCGCAGTATGACCTAATGAAAAACGAGTTGGAATTTTATCAAAAAGTTGCCCTGTCATCGAAAAAGATTTATCCGAAGTTAGGCTTTCACTATAAATTTCATCTTGCCAATCTGTATTTGCTGTACCTAATTGTGCTACACTAATACCAGATTGTCCTAAACCTTCTCTTTCAGTAATTAGATTTCTAAAAGCATCTGCTGAAAAGACATCTATTTTATTTGCTAAAGTTTGGTAACCAAATTTAAAATCTAATGTTGCATTAAATTTACTTTTTCCTTTTTTGGTTGTAATAATAATTACTCCATTAGATGCTCTAGAACCATAAATAGCAGTAGAAGATGCGTCTTTTAAAACAGAAAATGAAGCAATATCATTTGGATTTAAAGAGGCTAAAACAGATCTGGATCCTCCAACACCTGAATTGGATATTGGTAGTCCATCTATTACAATTAATGGGTCGTTTGAAGCACTTAAAGATGATCCACCTCTAATTCGAATAGCTGAACCGCCACCAGGAGAACCATCGGTAGTTATATTAACACCAGCAACACGACCACTCATTAAACTAGCAGGAGTAACAATATTACCTTGATTAAAATCTTTTGAAGTAATGGATGCTACAGAACCTGTCGCATCTTTAACAGTTGTAGTACCATAACCAACAACAATAACTTCATCTAAAGATTCAGAATTTGCGTCTAAAATTACATCCATAGTTGTATTCGTCACTTTTATAGATTGTGATAAATAACCAATAGAAGAAAATTCTAAAACACTACCATTCGGAATATTCTTTAAAGAATAATTACCATCAAAATCGGTAGTAGTTCCTAAAGTTGTCCCTTGCACTTTTACATTTATACTTGGCAAAGGATCTCCAGTAGACTTCTCTGTTACAGTTCCACTAACCGAAGTTTGTGCAACTAGTAGCGTAGGAATCAAAAATAGAATACCTAGAATGAATAATTTCAATTTGTTCATTTTATTATTTGTTAAATTAATTAATACTACACCTACTAATTTTATAGAAGTGTAACTCCTGTAATTTTTTAATAGCAACTAATTTTAAACTTTCGTTTAACATTCACATTTCACGATGCTAAAATTAATAAAAATAAGTACTTAAATAAGGTGATTAACATATATTTTAACAACGAAAACGTTTTCGTGTTGATAACTTTTTTATATATTGCAATCAATTAATCACGCTAAATATACGAATTTTTGGGAAAACAAATAAATATTAAAATTATAGCTTCAGACTTAGGAGTGTCGCCATCTACTGTATCTAAAGCGTTAAAGGATAGTCATGAAATAAGTAAACGTACGAAAGATCGTATTAAAGCTTATGCAAAATTACATAATTACAGACCTAATAGCTTAGCAATGAGTCTTAGAAACCAAAAGACAAATGTTATTGGTATAATTATTCCAGAAATAGTGCATCATTTTTTTTCAAGAGTGTTATATGGAATTGAAAATTATGCATTTAAGCACAATTATACGATTATGATATGTTTATCTAAAGATAGCTTAGATAAAGAAATTAAAAATATTGAAACGCTAACCAATGGTAATGTAGATGGATTATTAGTGTCTGTAGCGAAGGAGACTTTAGAAAAAAAAGAATTATCTCATTTTAATCAGTTAATAGATCGTGATTTTCCAATGGTTTTTTTAGATAGAGTACCAAATAATTTAGAAATTGATAAAGTTATAATTGATGACGTTGCTGGTGGATATAAAGCTGTCGAGCATTTAATTGAAAAAGGATGTAAGCGCATTGCTATTTTAACAACACCATCACATATAAATGTAGGTAAAAGTAGGGAAAAAGGGTTTTTTAAAGCTTTAAAAGAGTATAACTTGCCTATTATTGATGCTTTTAATATTAAGGTAAATGAAAAATATGCAGAAAAAGAAAAATATTATATTGAAGATCAGATAGAAGTCCTTTTTAATCAACTAGAATTACCAGATGGCATATTTGCTGTAAATGAAACTTATGCAGCAATTGCATTAAAAATCGCACATAAAAAAAACCTAAATGTACCAAAAGATATTGCTATTATTGGTTTTACCGATGGTATAATTTCTAAAACAACCAACCCTGCATTAACAACTATTGCACAACATGGTTATACAATGGGTGAGCAAGCAATAGGTATGTTATTAGATAGAATTGAAAATAAAAATTCAGATAAACCCTATAAGACAAGTGTTATTTCAACCAATGTTGTGGAAAGAGAATCTACTTAAAAAATACATCTAATTACATGGTAATTTTAAAATTTATAAACTAAATTGATT
>CAZOQL010000070.1:0-12919 GCA_964582005.1 uncultured Flavobacteriaceae bacterium
TAATTTTAATTTCTAATCCTCGAAAAGTTGCATTTACTACTTGAATTTAAGTAGTATTTACTTTCAAATTATAATTATTCCAACAAAAATAATACTATTTAAATTAATAATTTAAACAAAACTCACTACATTTGTAATAAATTAAAACTACAAAATGGCTATTCGTATAAAAGGAGATATTGATCTAAAGCATGTTCCAACGATTAAAAGTAAAGCATTAAAAATTAATTTAAATGCTAATATTTACGGAACATTTGCCGAGATTGGTGCAGGACAAGAAACGGCGCGTAATTTTTTTAGAGCTGGCGGAGCATCTGGCACTATTGCAAAAGCAATGAGTGCTTATGACAAAGATTTTTCGGATGCAATTTATGGTATTGAAGAAGACAAACGTTATGTAACGGAATCTAGACTTAAAAAAATGTTAGGTCATGAAATAGATTTAATTGAAGATCGTTTAAGTAGAGAGAAGCATCCCGAAAAAATATTTTTTTCGTATGCAAATACTGTTGCAACTATAGATTTTGCTAAAAAATTTAAAGGCCATGGCTGGGTTGGAGTTAAATTTCAATTGGACCCCTTAGAAGAGTTTAATGAAATTATTTTACACATTCGCTTTAAGGAAACTGACGCTAGATTACAACAAGAAACTCTTGGTAAATTAGGTGTGAACCTTTTATTTGGAGCTTTTTACATGAATGACAGCCCTAGAGAATTATTAGAATCTTTATATGACAATATTGATTTAGATCAAATTGAATTAGATATGATTAATTTTTCAGGACCACGTTTTATGTATGTAGATAATCGATTAATGAGTTTACATTTAGTTAAAAATGGTTTTACAAATGCCGTTATGTTTGGTGAAGATGGTAATAATTTATTACCAGCACAACAATTATATAAGGCAAATATATTTACTTTACGTGGTAGTTTTAGACCTGTGACTAAAGTAAATATGGATATGTATGAAAAATCTATTGAGATTTTTTATGCAGATAAAAAAGTAACTAAAGAAAAAACTAAAATTATCTTTGAAATAACACTTTCAAACCTAAGAAGTGATAAAGGGGAAATAAACGAAAGAGATTTTTTAGATAGAGCAGAATTATTATGCTCTCTTGGTCATAATGTAATGATCACCAATTTTCAAGAATACTATAAATTAGTTGAGTATTTCTCAGAATTTACTAAAAAAAGAATGGGAATGGTAATGGGAGTTTATAATTTAATTCAAATTTTTGATGAAAAATATTACCGTAATTTAAGTGGCGGCATTTTAGAAGCTTTTGGGAAGTTGTTTTTTAAAGATTTAAAAGTTTACTTATATCCAATTAAAGATAAAGATTCCAATCAATTTATAAGTAGCGAAAATTTAAAAGTACACCCTAGAATGAAAGAATTGTATAAGTTTTTTAAACATAATGGAAAAATTGTAGATATTAAAAACTTCAATCCTGATATTTCTACTATTTTTTCTCGCGAAGTACTTGATATGATAGCAAAAGGAAAAAATGGCTGGGAAGAAATGTTACCAAGTGGTATTGCCGATCAAATTAAAGAAAAGCGTTTGTTTAGTTATTCGAAACGCAGATTTAATAATAATAATTAAGAGAATTCTTGTTTCTCTTTTTTAAACTTTTTAAAAAAGTCACCTACTGGTTGAAAAAAAGTACTTATATCAAATAAGCCTTTATCTTTTATAGCCCGTTTAATTATATAAACACATAAAGGTAACATAATTAATGTGGAAAACCAACCTCCTAACATAGGAGAAATCTTACCTGTATCCGCCATACTTCTACCTAAAACTCCTACAAAGTGATAAATAACATATATTAAAATTGCGGTAATCATAGGTACACCAAAGCCTCCTTTTCTAATAATTGACCCTAATGGCGCACCAATTAAAAATAAAATTAAAGCAGAAAATGATAAAGCTATACGTCCATAATATTCAACATTGTACGTATTTATAACATATTTTTTTTGCTTTAACCTTTTTTTTGTGGAATTTAAATTTTTAATATCATAGCCTAAATTGGTAACAGCATTTTTTAAAATTTTAACCTTTGTTTTGTCATCAAAGTTCTCTAATATACTCGTTTCATGTAATGTATTTACTATTGTATCTTTATGTAGTTTTTTTGCTTTTACATCATTAAAGTACCTTTTTGTAGTATTTAATAAATCTGTTACTAATGGTTTTTTAGTTTTTTCAACTTTCTCAGTTAGTTGTTTTAAACTCATCATTTGTTTGACTTGATCTATTTTATTATCATTTTCAAAATCATCTAAATTTGAAATGTCAAAATTAATTTGATGTTCCTTAAAATGTGCATTTATAAATGGCATATTATCCTTTTTTAAGGTTTTATATTTTTTAGAAATAATGTCTTTAAAATAGTAACCATCTTTTAATATAAGTGTCATATACTTACTATTATTGGTAGATTGAATTTCACCGTATTTAGCAGTTATACCTATATTATTGAATTTTTTATCTCTTAAATCATAGATAAGCACGTCTTTTAATAAGTTTTTTTCTTCGCCATACTTCTCCGAAAACTTAATACTAAAACCAGGAATATCATTATTAAACGAGCCTGCAACTAATGCCATTGCAGGTTGTTTTTTTTTCATATTCCGAATTAAATTTATAGACTCAAAGGAAGCGAATGGAAAGACGTAATTTAAAAATAAAAAATTCAATCCACTTAATAAAATCATAAAGATTGTTAGTGGTTTTAATAATCTTGTAAGCGAAATACCTGCTGATTTAATGGCAGCGAATTCATAATTTTCGGACAAACTACCCAGTGCCATTATAGATGATAACAAAACTCCAATAGGCAAAGCTTGTGGCGTCATCATTAATGCCGTATAACCTAAGTATTGAAAAATTATATTAGCACTTAATCCTTTTCCTGCAATTTTATCAAAAGATTGCCACAAAGTAAGCATTACTAAAACAAAAAGAACCACTAAAAAAGTGGCCATAAATGGAATTACAAATTGCTTAATTATATACTTATCGAGTATTTTCAAAAATAATACAGTTTTTTAGAATTTAATTTTAAAACAAATTCCACTTATTTTATAAATCATTAATTATATAACCTTCATCTTCATGTTTTTTTCTATTAAACTGAAATAGTTTGTCAGATAATGGAATATTAACTTTAAATTTGGTTAATGTTATTCTAATATTCGTACCATTATTAAGTGCTTGTATAATTTTATATATATGCTTGGTTTTGGTATCTATACCCAAAAGTACATAGTTTAAATCGGATTTACTATCAATTGGCGTAAGTTTAACATATTGTATTTTTCTACCGCCAACGTTTTGCAAAATATCCCAAGCAAAATTATAGCCTTTTTTGTAAAAAGAGAAGAATTTTACAGGTGTTATATCTTCTTCTTCATTGGGATCTGTAATATTTACTTCACTATCACTAGGGTCAATATAATAGTTCTTTTTTCCATCAAAAATAGATATTATCCCGTTGTAATTCAGCGTGTATAATTCGCCTTTTAATGACGCGTTTCCTTTAGACTCTTGCCTCATGTTTTCTGCTGTGTTTTCAAGAATATTTCTAAACTCTATATAAATAGTTTTATAGGAGTTCATTTTTTCAGAAACTTCATTCAAAATTTTTTCGGCTTTAGCCTTATTCTGCGCTTGAGAAGCTACTGCTATTCCTAAAAACAATACTATAAGTAGAATACTTTTTTTAAACATTTTATACTATTTTATAATTTTTCATTGGCTAATAACTCTTCTAAAGCTAAAACATCTGGCACTAATACATCTCTAGCTTTACTACCTTGAAATTGTCCAACAATACCAGCAGCTTCTAATTGATCAATAATACGACCTGCTCTATTGTAACCCAACTTCAATTTTCGTTGTATTAAGGAGGCTGATCCTTGTTGTGCATTTACAATAACATAGGCAGCTTCTTCAAATAATTTATCTCTATCTGCAATATCAACATCAATACTTGTGCCACTTTCATCACTTACATATTCTGGTAATAAATAAGCACTATTATATCCTCTTTGTGCGCCAATAAAATCAGTTAATCTTTCTACTTCTGGTGTATCTACAAAGGCACATTGGATTCTTAAAATTTCATTCCCTGTAGAGATTAACATATCGCCTCTACCAATTAATTGATCGGCTCCAGAGGCATCTAAAATAGTTCTTGAGTCTATTTTTGATGTCACTCTAAAAGCAACTCTTGCTGGGAAATTAGCTTTAATAATACCTGTTATTACGTTAACCGACGGTCTTTGTGTTGCCACGATTAAATGTATTCCGATAGCTCTTGCTAGTTGTGCCAAACGAGCAATTGGTGTTTCTACTTCTTTACCAGCAGTCATTATTAAATCGGCAAATTCATCTATTACCAAAACAATATATGGCAAAAAACGATGTCCGTTTTCGGGATTTAATTTTCGTTTTTTAAACTTCTCGTTATACTCTTTGATATTACGTACATAAGCATTTTTTAACAAGTCGTACCGATCATCCATTTCAATACATAATGAATTTAAGGTATTTACTACTTTGGTAGTATCGGTTATTATTGCTTCTTCGGAATCGGGTAATTTGGCTAGATAATGACGTTCAATTTTATTAAACAAAGTAAGTTCTACTTTTTTAGGATCTATCAATACAAATTTAACTTCGGCTGGATGTTTTTTATATAATAAAGAAGTCAATACAGCATTTAAACCTACAGATTTACCTTGTCCTGTTGCTCCTGCCATCAATAAATGAGGCATTTTAGCTAAATCTGCAACAAAAGTTTCGTTAGAAATAGTTTTACCAAAAGCAATGGGTAATTCCATAGTAGATTCTTGGAATTTTTTGGAAGAAATTGCAGAACGCATCGAAACTATAGACGATTTTTTATTTGGCACTTCAATACCAATAGTACCTTTACCTGGCATTGGCGCTATAATACGAATACCTAAAGCCGATAAAGACAATGCAATGTCATCTTCTAAATTTTTAATTTTAGAAATTCGAACACCTGCTTCTGGAATAATTTCATACAAAGTAATGGTTGGACCAACCATTGCTGTAATACTTTTAATACCAATTTTATAATCGTTTAGTGTTTGTACAATTCTATTTTTATTAACCTCTAATTCCTCTTGATTGATTGTAATACTTTCTCCGCCATAATCTTTTAATAAATCTAGTGTTGGAAATTTAAAATCCGACAATTCTAATTTTGGATCAAATTCACCAAAGTCTTCTACTAATTTATTCGATAAATTTTCTACTAAATTTTCTTCATCGACTACATCAGCAACTTTTATTTCAATATTTTCTTCTTCTTTCGGTGTAGTAACTTCCATTTCTAAAATTGGCGATTGCTTTATTGTTGTAGAAGATTTTTTAATGGTTGGTTGTAAATTTTCAATACTCAATTCGAATGCAGATTTAGTATCTGTTTTTTCGGCTGTTACATTTGACGTAATAGCACTTTCCTTAGTTTCCTTTTTTTCTACACTTTGCTTCTGGTTACTTGCGTCTAAATTTTCTAAAGGAGAGTCTGTATTATTTTTCTTTGTGAAAATCCTGTTAATACTAGCTGGTTTTATCTGTAATTTAAAAATAATATATAAAATAGCACCTAAAATTAATAACAAAATAACACCTATCTTACCAATATAATCTTGTAAGAAATTATTTATTTCAAAACCAACTACTCCTGAAAACAAGGTGTTTTCAAATGCAAGGACTGCTAAAAACAACGAAGACCAAACCATAAAAAGCAAAGACCAAAAAGAAATTTTTCGTGCCTTTTTAAGTGCAATATCAAAAATTAAAAAAATTCCTGTTAGTAATAATAGCAATGGTATTATGAAAGAGGTGATTCCAAAACCTTTATAAATAAAAAGATCGCTAACTGTTGCTCCTATTTTACTCAAACTGTTTTTTGCTTCTACTGCTCTATTTGCTAACTCACCTAATTGACTTTGGTCTTGTTCCCAATGCGAAAAAAAGGACACAAAAGATCCTATCAGCCAAAAAGAAAGTAATACTAAAAAAACACCAAACCCTAAATGCGTTTGCTGATTTTTAAAAAATTTTATTACTTTAGATTCCGTTTTTGGAATATCTTTTTTTTTCTTTTTCGCCATTTTTTTATTCTTTCTTCAAACCTTTATTTAAAATCTATTTATAAGAACTTTGGTACATATATAATCAAGCCTATTATTATAGCAATTAAAGCTGCAAAAACAGCTGCTCCAGCGGATATGTCTTTAATAAACCCTATTCGTTTATGGTAATCTGGATGTACAAAATCACATAATTTTTCGATTGTAGTATTCAAAGATTCAGCTACCAAAATCATACCAACCGCTAAAAGTTGAAACATCCATTCAGCTGATGAAATATCCATCACAAAACCTAAAATAGTAACGGCAATACCCAAAGTAAATTGCACCATTATACTATGCTCAGTTGAGAGTAATAAAAAAGCGCCTTTGAATGCAAATTTTAAACTTCTAAGTCTGCCTTTTAAAAAGCTATCATTAGGGTTTTTCATATCCTATTTTGTTTGCTCAAAAATACGTAAATAAATGATTTATATCTTTAATTGTAAGAAAATATTAGTTGTTTTAAAAAAATTTAAAAAATGTTTGAAACCAATTCAAAAACAGATTTTGAATTGATCTTATTTGATGTTTTTTAACAAAAGCACTTTTAAAAATGTAAAAATTAAGTATCTATTGAACCTAAAACACGTTTCATGAAACCGTTTAAGGCATCTTTTTTACTAATTCCTTTTTTCATTTCTTTGTGCACCTCAATAGCGCCATACATATTAGAAATTAATTCACCTATAACATCAAGTTCGTCTTCTTTTAGAGAAGACACTTCGGTTAAATCTTCTAAAACCTCTATAGTTTCGACAATATAATCCTCATCATTAGCTTCAATAAAATTCGTTAAATGCTTAATAATTGGTATTTTCATACTTTAAAGTTATAAAATTTCATTTACTAATTCCTTCAAAACATCAAATTTATTCGTTTGAGTTTGATTTGCTTTTTTTCCGTTTTCAAAAGTTGCGAATGTTGGTAGGTTGTCAACAGTTGCCATTTTTCGAGAATTAACAAATTTCTCAGCATCTACATATAAAAAAGGAATCTCTTCATTTTCGGAAGCTAATTTTTTAAATTTAGGTTTCATTATACGGCAATTACCACACCAAGTTGCCATATATTGTACTACAACTTTTGGATTAGAAGTTATTATTTCTTCTAAGTTATCTTCTGTTAATTCTATAAACATAATTTTATTTTTAAATTAAACTTAGCAGTAAATAATATTTACTGCTAAGTAATTGGTTTTTTAATGAGAACTTAAATAACTAGCTACGCCATCTCTAGTTGCATCCATTGCATCTTTACCTTTTTCCCAGTTTGCAGGACAAACTTCTCCATTATCTTGAATATGTGTGTAAGCATCTACCATACGTAAGTATTCTGCTACATTTCTTCCTAACGGCATATCGTTAATGCTTTCGTGGAAAATCTTTCCTGTTTCATCAATTAAATAGGTTGCTCTATAGGTTACGTTAGAACCTTCGGCTAAAACAATGTCATTCTCTTCATCATAAGCACCTTCTTCCAAATCTAAGATACCTAATATAGTAGATAAATTACGATTTGTATCTGCTAATAATGGAAAAGTAACACCTTCAATTCCTCCATTGTTTTTTGGTGTATTTAACCACGCAAAGTGCACCTCGGCAGTATCAACAGATGCGCCAATTACAATAGTGTTTCTTTTTTCAAATTCACCCAAAGCATCTTGAAATGCTAAAATTTCGGTTGGGCAAACAAATGTAAAATCTTTTGGGTACCAAAAAAGTAATACTTTCTTACCCTTATTTATTGCTTCTTCAAATACATTGACTTTAAATGTATCTCCCATTTCATTCATTGCATCTACTGCAATATTTGGAAACTGTCTTCCTACTAATGCCATAATTTTAATTTTTAAGTTTATTTATAAATTCTAGTACAAATTTACAAAAATGAAAGCTTTTTTTTCCTAAATTACATCTGAATTATCTATAGGAATATAAATTTTACTTATATAATTATTCTTACATAATATTCCGTATTTTTATATTTCTAAAAAAAACCAAATCATGCGATATATATTCTTACCAATTATTTTAATTACACTTTTATCTTGTAAACCAAACAATAAAGTTAAAACGGATAAAATTCCTAATACACCGCATCATCAAGGCGTCTTAACTAGTTTTAAAACCATTACATTTCCTTCTAAAGATGGTTTACTAATAACTGGAGATTTATACGAGGTGAACAATAGTAAAAATTATATATTATTGTGTCATCAAGCTGGCTTTAGTCGAGGTGAATATATTGAAACTGCGAAAAAACTAAATAAAATGGGTTATTCATGTTTAGCTATCGACCAAAGATCGGGCAAAGAAGTAAAGCATGTCATTAACGAAACTGCAAAACGAGCTAAAGAAAAAGGTTTAGCAACTACTTATATAGATGCAAAACCAGATATTATAGCATCCATAGATTATGTATATAAATTAAATAATAATAAACAACTAATATTAGTTGGCAGTTCTTATTCCGCCGCTTTATCTTTAGTTTTAGCTACTACTAATAAAAAGGTAAAAGCAGTTGCTGCTTTTAGCCCTGGAGAATATTTAAAAGGTATTGATGTAAATAAATCTATTCGAAATTTGGATAAACCTGTTTTTGTAACTTCTTCAAAAGAGGAAATTAAACAAGTTACTGCTATAATAAAAAACATTAAATCTAAAAAAACAACACACTTTAAACCTGAAGAGAAAAGCATACACGGCTCAAGAGCGTTATGGAGTAGCACAAAAGGAAACGAAGCTTGTTGGGCATCTTTCAGTTCTTTTTTAAAAGGAATTTAATAACCTGAGTTCGACCTAAGGTTTGTTTTCAGTTTGAATGAATTTTTATTCAATTTGAAGTCAAATTATCGAAGGACTAACTGGTTAGTTTAAGAGAATTTGGCAATAATTGGGAAAAATTCATCAAATCCGAAGGAAACCCCAAGAAAAAGTAATCTTTTTCATGAATAATTTTTGAAATATCTAGATATTCCTTTAAATTTTCATTTCAAATCTCACCTTTTCTTGGGATTCTGAAAATCAAATATTAGGTCGAACTCAGGTTAGTATATCAATCTTTTGATACTATTTCGTGTAATCTTATATTTTACTTAATTTATCAAATTAAGCACTCTTTCTAAAGCCATACCACGAGAAGCTTTTATTAAAAAATAGGTGTTTTCAATTTTATTATCTTTAAATAATTTTTCAAACGCATAATAATTTTTTAATAAAATAATTTTTGTTGAATTTGTCTTGATTTTTGCGAAATTTTCGCCCAATAAATACACTTTGTCTATAGCTGATTTATTAAGCATCTCAGCTATTAATTGATGCTCTTTTTCTGCATAGTCCCCTAATTCAAACATATCTCCTAAAATAACTATTTTATTCTTTACTTTTAATTGTATAAAATTATCTAAAGCACATTGCATACTCGTTGGATTTGCATTGTACGCATCTAAAATTATTTCATTAGTATTCGTTTTAATAATTTGTGACCTATTATTTGTAGGTTTATACTTTTCTATGGCATTTTTTATATTATTCGTACTAATATTAAAATAAGCTCCCATCGCAATTGCTGCTGAAATATTCGAAAAATTATAATTACCAACAAGTTTACTTGTAATAATAGATTCTTTATATTTAAGCTTAACAAAAGGATCTGCATTAATAAATTTTATGATAGCATCTGCTTTTTCACTGCCAAATCTTATTTTATTAATTCCTTTTGATTTTTGAACTTGTATTGCATCGCTATTACTAATAAACACCATTTTATTGGTTTTTCTTAAATAAGTATACAACTCAGTTTTTGCGTTTATTACGCCTTCTAAACTACCAAATCCTTCTAGATGTGCTTTCCCAAAATTAGTAATATACCCATAATCAGGCTTTGTAATTTCACATAAAAAAGCGATTTCTTGTGAGTGGTTTGCACCAAATTCTACAATACCTATTTCGGTTTCTTTCCGCATAGAAAGCAATGTTAAAGGCACGCCAATGTGATTGTTTAAGTTGCCCTTTGTAGCTGTTGTATTAAACTGTTCAGACAATACAATATTAATCAATTCTTTTGTAGTCGTTTTACCATTACTTCCTGTTAATGCAATTATTGGTAAACCTAGCTGTTCTCTATGGTAGGTTGCTAGTTTTTGTAAGGTTTCTAAAACATTATTTACAAGTATTATTTTTGAATTTATTTGGTATGCTTTTTCATCTACAATAGCATACGAAGCTCCTTTAGCAATTGCTAATTTTGCAAATTTATTGGCATTAAAGTTGGCTCCTTTTAAAGCAAAAAATATACTATTCTTTTCAATATTTCTTGTATCGGTACTTACTTTAAAGGACTCTTTATAAAATTTATAAATTTTTTCAATCATAATGTAAAAATAAGAAAACCTCATTAGCCAATAGGTCAATGAGGTTATATTTTATTAAAAATTAATTTTTAATTATATGATTTTCTTTTTTTATTTGACATTGGACCTAATCTATCAGTTGCACATCTAAAACCAACATAGTTTGTTGCCATATATTCTGGCAAGAAACGTCTTTGTGCTGGATCTAACCAAAATGCTCTGTCATTCCAAGAACCACCTTTTATAACTCGTGATTTATCACTAATTAAAGTTGTTCTTAATTTTTTATCATAACCTTGTTTTCTATAACCACTTTCACCAATTTCATTTGGTATTACAGGTGAGTTATACATTCTAGGGCTTTCTTCTAATTCTTCTTCGTCAATGTAATATTTTCTTGTAGACGCTATATCTCCATCTTTACTATCTACATTATATGATTTTTCATAATTTTCCCTCATAAATGCATCCGATTTAGTAATAGGGATATACTTTAAACTTCCTGGTAAATCTACTGGTCTTATCATACCATTATCTAAAGTATCATAAACTATAGAATTTGCATCAACAACAACAACTTGTCCATTTTCATCAATCATTTTTTTGGTATATGAATTACCTCTATAATAATTAAAATCATTAGCGTCATTATCAATAATTGGTCTATAAACATCGGCAACCCATTCAGCCACATTTCCTGACATATCGTACAAACCATAAGCATTAGGTCTATATGACCTTACACTAATTGGAATATCAGAACCATCATCACTCCAACCAGAAACACCACTATAATTACCTTTACCTAATTTAAAATTTGCCATTTGATCACCTCTTGTACGCTTAGCATTACTACGTGTATATTTACCATTCCAAGAGAATTTCTTTCTACCTTTAACCGTATTATATTCTCTATTTTCACCTAACGATTTTGCTGCATATTCCCATTCTACTTCTGTAGGCAATCTAAAATCTTGTGTTAAAATACCATCAGCAACTTTTGCATGTCTTCCTGTAAATGCGCCTTTTGATTTTCCACCTCTACTAGACCTAGACTTGCCTGCTTGTCTTCCTCTTCCTTTCTTTTTCTTCTTTTTAGCTAAATCTGGTAATCCTTTTTTATATATAGAAGAATCGCCATCAAATAATCTTGTAGGGTCTGCTAAATATACTTTGGTGTCAAAATGATTTTTGCCTTCTACTGTTAAAGAATCTGTATCAAATAAAGAGTTTAAAATCCCTTTATCCATTAATATTTTTTCGTTAACCATATTGGTTCTCCACTTACAATATGTATTTGCTTGTACCCAAGAAACTCCTACTACTGGATATTCATTATAAGCAGGATGACGTAAATACGTTTCGGTAAGTAATTGCGCCTCTCCTAGAGTATTTCTCCATACTAAGGTGTCTGGTAAAACAGATTTGTATATATTTCTATAATTATCGTTTGATGGTGGATATACTTTTTCCATCCATTGTAAAAATAATCTATACTCTCTATTAGTCACTTCTGCTTCATCCATATAAAAAGAACGTACTTGCATTTTTACTGGTGTCGTATTCCAATCAAACATTACATCATCTTGCACATGACCCATTGTAAAAGTACCACCTTCAATTAGAACCATTCCAGGAGGCGTTGGTTGCCCTTTGTACTTACTTCCTGCTCCGCCATCTAGGTCATTAAAACTCCACCCTGTAAGTGACGAAGTTCCACTTGACCTTTTACCACCACAACTAACTAAAGACACGATTACCAATGTAAACAGTAAGCCTTTAAATATTTGATTTTTTGTCATAATTATTTTACTTTTATTATGTTATTAGTTTCAAAAAGAGTCGCAATTTACAATAATATTACTTTGTGCCAAGTAATTTATATAAAAATCTCAAGTCCTTTTCATTTAACATTCCTAATAACGGAAGTATTTTACATTTATTATAAAATTTTATTATTTTTGTAAAATATCCAAAAAAAAAAATCGTTATTTAATTTATGCTAAAGACATTTATAAAAATAAGCTTATTTATTCTAATTTCTGCGCAAATCAATTTCGCACAACAAACAAATAAAAAATTCGATTTAACTTGGAATGATACTGCGAAAATTACAATTAATAGTAAAGAAACAATTACATTACCTTTATTAAATAATAACCTATTTGATAAAAATAACACCCCGAATTTCCATGAAAAATGGTTGATTGAAGGTAATTTAAAAATTCTTAATTATAAAATTAAAAACATTGTTTTTAAAACAGTTTCAATAGCAAAGTATCCAAAGTCAATGCACTCTTTTTTTCCGAATGAGCTCACTAGCACATTAAAAGTAAAAAAAGACAGAACCAAATCGTATGTCGTTTTTAATTTAACACCTTT
>CAZOQL010000071.1:0-12810 GCA_964582005.1 uncultured Flavobacteriaceae bacterium
CTTCATTAGAACATTTTACACCATCTGTACATTTATTTTTAAGTTGGGTTTCTCCATAACCTATACCTTTAAACCTACTAACACCTAAATTACTATATTTTAAAATATAATCAACAACGGCAGTAGCCCTTCTCTGAGATAAAATTCTATTGTATTCGCTTTTTCCTCTACTATCGGTATGAGATGATGCTATAAAAGTTGCATTCGGACATCTTTTCATAACATAAATAGCTATTTTTAATTGGATTGCTGCATCATTACGAATACTAAATTTATCTAAATCAAAATATATATCTTTTAGCTTTTCTACTAAATTTTTACATTTTTCTTCCTTACTATTTAATTTACGTGATGTTTTAGGTTTTTCCAATTCACTAACGAGTATAAGTTTGGCTATCTTTTCAAATTCAAATAAGGCGTCATTTAATACAACTGTATTTTTGTCTTTATCTTCTTGTAGGTCTTTTTTGGCAAGCTCTATATTTGTCTTTGCTAATTCTGCTACACGTTTCGTCTCTTTCGTTTTAGCTAATTCTGCATTTTTCTTTGCTAATTCTTCTACACGTTTTGCTTCTTTCACTTTGGCTAATTCTGCGTTTTTCTTTGCTAACTCTTCTTTTTTTCGGGAAATAGCTTGTTCTCTAGCGTATTTTTCTCTATTCTTTTTTGCTAATTCTTTTCTGTCTTTTAAATCTCTAGCTTCTCTCGCCTTCTTTCTATTCCTTTTATCTAAATCTTCTTTATCTCTTAATGCTTTATTTGCTTTGACAATTTTTTGATTTACCAAAGCTAACTCTTTATTTTCTTTAATTATTAAAGCGTTTTTATTACGTTCATCTTCCGTGGCATTTTTATTTTTATTTCTTAAAATTATTTCTTTATTGTCTTTCACTATTTGTGCATTTTCCAAAGAAATTCTTTCGTTTTCTTGAGTAAGAAAATCATTCACTACTAAATCTTTCTTTTTAGATATGAATTTCTGAAAAGAATAAATATCATTACCTCCTTTTCCATTTTTCCTTTTGGAAGTAAAATATCCAATATTAGCATGCTTTTTCTTCACAAATGCATAATCATCCTTTTCACTATTAAAAGGTTCTCCTAAATTTATTGCGACTGCATTTTTATTTTTCAAAGACACTTTAAATATATCATAACCTCCTAAACCACCTCTTCCTTTAGATGAAAAATACAAGGTATCATTAACTATAAATGGTGTCGTTTCATCTTCTAGTGTATTTATATTTTGACCTAATACTTCTATCTTACCATATTTATTATTGCCTAAAACGGCTACTTTAAAAATATCAAATTGCCCCATTGGTCCAATTTTATTGGACGAAAAATATAGTGTTTTACCATCTTCACTCAAACAAGGGTAACCAAATGATTTTTTTGGTCTATTAAAAGGTAATCTTTTTATATTTTTCCAATGGTTTGGTGTAACAACTTCTGCTTTATATAAATCTAGATGTTTTCTATTTGTTTTTCTTGTAAAATAGACTGTTTTAAAATCTTTCGTAAAAGCAACATCCATTTCGTCACTTTTAGAATTGATTTTAATAGCAACAGGTTCTTTTTTTATGATATCTCCATACTCATCTATAAAACCAAAATACAAATCAACATCACCTGTGTCTGTTTTTTTAGGTGATGAAAAAAACACTTTATCTCCTGAAAAATAAGCCACTCCAAAATTAGAATACATACCATTAATATTAATGTTCTTAACAAGGTAGCTCTTGTTTTCTTGAGAAAAAAGAAATTGTGACAGTAAAAATAGAATTATTATGATAGAATGTTTATTCATTATTGTTAATTTTAGGTAAAACAAATTTATAAAAAAAAACTTTAAAAATGTAAATTATTTGGTTTTTAAGTAATAGATATTATAACTGAAACCATTTATGTTCAAAAAAATGTATTTTCTGTAAAATTTATATTCAGATAATAATAAATATAAAGCGTGTTTCATTTTAATAAAATTAAAAAATAGTACATTTACCAAATGAAGTTAGCAATAATTAATGGTCCCAATTTAAATTTATTAGGCAGAAGAGAAACATCCATTTATGGAACTAATTCCTTTGAAAATTTTATGGAGTTACTTAAAAATAAGTATCCAGAAATAGAATTTACTTATTTTCAAAGTAATATTGAAGGCGAAATCATAGATAAGTTACACGAATTTGGGTTTAATTGTGATGGTGTGATTTTAAATGCTGCAGCATATACGCATACCTCAATTAGTATTGGTGATGCTGTAAAAGCAATCAACACACCTGTTGTTGAAGTACATATTTCAAACGTAACTAATAGAGAAGAGTTTAGGCACACTTCTTGCATTGCTCCATACTGTAAAGGAATCATAATAGGCTTTGGGCTTGTTGGTTATAAACTTGCCATAGAATCCTTTCTTAATAAAGAAGATTAAACATGTTAAAAGAGGAACTAGTCATATTGGTTAACAAGTCCGATCAACAAATTGGAATGATGCCAAAAATGGAAGCCCATGAAAAAGGTATTTTACACCGTGCTTTTTCCGTTTTTATATTTAATGATAAAGGCGAATTGTTATTACAAAAAAGAGCGGCTCATAAATACCATTCTCCAAATGAATGGACAAATACATGTTGTAGTCACCAACGTAATGGAGAAACCAATATCAGTGCAGGAAAAAGACGTTTATACGAAGAAATGGGTTTTAACTGCGATTTGAAAAATGTTTTTTCTTTTATTTATAAAGCACCCTTTTCTAATGGGTTAACCGAACATGAATTAGACCATGTTATGATTGGTTATTATAATGAAAATCCTAGTATTAATAAAGAAGAAGTGGTAGATTTTAAATGGATGAAGCTAGAAAACATTAAAACAGATATTAATAATAATCCAAAAAGATATACGGCTTGGTTTAAAATTATATTTAAAGAGTATTATGATAGACTTTAAATGAAAAAATAGTAATTTTATAACAGAATATGGCAATAGTTACCGTACATAGAAAAGCACATTTTAATGCTGCACATAAGCTTTATAACAACCAATGGTCTGAATCAAAAAACGATTCTGTTTTTGGAAAATGTGCAAACCCAAATTATCACGGACATAATTATGAACTAATAGTAGCAGTAACTGGTGAAATAGATGCAGAAACTGGTTTTGTTATGGATATGAAGGTTTTAAAAAAAATAATTAAATTAAATATTGAAGATTACTTTGATCACAAAAATTTAAACGAAGAACTAGAAGAGTTTAATAGCAGTAATGGATTAAACCCAACAGCCGAAAACATTTGTGTTATTATATACAATAAATTGAGACTAAAAATAAAAAACTCTTTAGATTTAGAAATTATACTTTACGAAACTCCTCGGAATTTTGTAAGCTTTAAAGGATAAAAAAACTCTAGTTTAAAATTGTGTTGTTTTATTTAATCACAAGGAATACAAATCTTTACACAAAGGACACAAAATTATTTTTACCTTTTTATTAGAATTATCCGTCAAACTTAGTGCTCTTTGTGTATTCTTAGTAAACTTAGTGGTTAGATTGAAATATTCTCAATACGTTTATAAACTAGAGCCAATAAAAATATGATAAAAATCACAATAGTATTCCCTTTTTTAGTATATTTAGCTTTTAGTTTTAACCTAATGTCACAAAATAATAAATTAATTATAGGTGATAAAATACCCGATTTCACCTTAAAAGATCAACGGGGTAATGACTTTTCTATAGGCAAAGTTATTGGTAAAAAAACAATGGTTATTTATTTTTACCCAAAAAACGATACACCAGGTTGTACAAAAGAAGCTTGTGCATTTAGAGATGAATTTGAAGATTTTAAAGATTTAAATGCTGTAGTAATTGGTATAAGTAGTGATGACGTGAATTCTCACAAAAAATTTAGTGATAAATATAACTTACCTTTTATACTACTGGCTGACACCGAAAAAAAAGTACAAAAAATGTTTGGTGTTCCTAAAGGTTTTCTAGGCTTAATTCCTGGTAGAGTAACCTATATTGTAGCAAAAAATGGAGAAATAAAATATATTTTTAATAGTATGTCAAAAGCAACACAACATATAGTTGAAGCTAAAAAAATTGTAAAAAAACTAAATGACTAAATGAAAATTACTATATACATAGTATCAATAATATTATTAATCAACTTTAATTTTATTAAGGATTCAAAGCTAAAAATTGGTGATAAAATACCCGAATTTAGCCTATATGATCAATATGGTAATGAATTCAACAGCCATGATTTTGTTGGCAATAAAAATTTAGTGATTTATTTCTACCCTAAAGGATATGATGATAGGACTATTGAACAGATGTTATTATTTAAAAACAACAACAGCATCTTTAAAAACAACAATACAAAATTAATTGGAATTAGCACCGATTTTGTTGTGAAACAACGTGAAATTTCATTAAAATACAAATTGCCTTTTACCATTCTATCTGATTTAAAAAATAGAGTTCGAAAACAATTTGGTATTAAAAAGAAATCTGCAAGGATATCTTACATAATAAACAAAGATGGTAAAATTGTTTCTATTTATTCTAATAAGAAAAGTGTTTCAAACCACATTACTAACTCAATAAGAACTATTACTAACTTACCTTATAGCAAATAGTTTTCAATAAGAAAACTATTAATTGTTTTAAATTCTACGTTATAAGCAAACCAAGTAATTTTTTCATCTCTTTTAAACCAAGTCACTTGTCTTTTTGCAAAACGCCTTGTGTTTTTTTTTATTTCAGAAATGGCAAAATCTAAGGTAAATTCATCATCGAAATAAGAGAATAACTCCCTATAACCAACCGTTTGTAATGCGTTTAATTCTTTGTGTTTATATAATTTTTTTGCCTCTTCTAGCAAACCATTTTTAATCATTACCTCTACTCTTTCATTAATTCTATTATAAATTATTTTACGATCTGCTGTTAAGCCAATTTTAATTATTTTAAACTTTCTAGCTTCTTTTTTATTTTTATTCAAAAATGAAGTGTATGTTTTTTTGGTTCCTATACAAATTTCTAGAGCTCTTATTAATCTTTGTGGATTACTTATTTCTATGGTGTTATAAGACTCTATATCTAACTTCTTTAACCTATCTTGTAAAGTCTCTATTCCTTTTTTTAATAATTCTGCTTTTAAATCAAGTCGTATTTTAGTATCTACTTTAGGAAAATAATCTAATCCATTTAAAACTGCATCTATGTATAAACCACTTCCTCCAAGTAAAATAACAACATTACATTTTTTATGTAATTCTTCTATTTTTAAAAGGGCATCCTTTTCAAAATCACCAACCGAATACGAATCAAAAATGGATAAATTTTGAATAAAGTGATGTTTAGCTTGTAGTAATTCTTCTTTTGAAGGAACCGCAGTACCAATACACATTTCTTTAAAAAATTGACGTGAATCTGCCGAAATAATTTCCGCATTAAAATGGTTTGCTAATTTAATTCCTAATGCTGTTTTACCAATAGCAGTTGTTCCAACAAGACTTATAACGTATTTAGCATTCCCTTTCATAAGGCTCAAATTTAAGTCTTTTTTTTACTTATATTTACGAATAAAATAAAAGTTATTATACCTCATAAATGAAATTATTAAATAGAATCAAATCTTTAGGACCAGGATTGTTATTTGCTGGAGCAGCAATTGGAGTTTCTCACCTAGTACAATCTACACGAGCTGGTGCCGAGTTTGGTTTAGGCTTATTTTGGGCTATTATAATTATTCATTTAGTAAAATATCCTTTTTTTCAATTTGGCCCTAGATATGCAATGGCTACAGGAGAAAGTCTAATTGAAGGTTATAAAAAATTAGGAAAATGGGTACTTGCTTTATATGTTATCCTAACATTCATTATTATGTTTACCATACAAGCTGCTGTAACTATTGTAACTGCAGGTTTAGCCATTAATTTATTTGGTTTAACGGATAACATGGTAGTTTGGGCTATTATTATAACCGCAATCAGTTTTTTAATTTTAATAATCGGAAAATATACTTTCTTAGATAAAATAATGAAAATCATTATTATCATACTTGCAATAAGCTCTATTGCTGCTGTTTCCTTTGCTTTAAAAAATAATTCTTTAAGTTATAATTTTGAGCAAATATTACCATCCAATAAAATGGAAATTGCATTTTTAATTGCTTTTTTAGGTTGGATGCCTGCTCCATTAGATGTAACAGTTTGGCAATCTCTTTGGACTATTGAAAAGAAAAAAACAGATAAAAATTACACCACAAAAATTGCAATTTTTGACTTTAATATTGGCTATTTAACAACACTTATTTTAGGAATTTGCTTTTTATTACTAGGCACTTTGGTAATGTATCAATCTGGAGAAAAATTTAGTGTAAATGCTGGAAAATTTTCACAACAACTCATCCATTTATATACCAATAATTTAGGGTCTAATATGGCGATTTTTATATCTATTGCTGCTTTTACAACTATGTTTAGTACTACAATTACTACCTTAGATGCTTCGCCACGTTCTTTATCTAAAGCTATGGAAGTTTTTATTGGTAAAAGACCGAAATTAAATTATACCTTTTGGATTATCTTAGTATCAATTGGCACTATTGTTATCTTAAATTGGTTCATTACCGATATGAAATTAATGATAAAAATTGCTACGATTTTTTCTTTTGTAACGGCTCCTTTTTATGCTATTGCCAACTACATATTAGTTACAAGTAAACATATGCCTAAAGAGCAACAACCAAAAATACCCTTGCGTATTTTAAGTATTGTTGGTATTCTTTTTTTAATAGGATTTACTATTTGGTTCTTAAATAGTTTATTCTAAATCTAAGTTTAATAAAAAAAAGCAGCAATTCCAATAAATTTTAATTCCTAATTATTAAAATTTATGGATGTAAATTTTCACCACATACATAACAATACTTTGCTTTATCATTATGATTTTCATTGGTGCAATTAGAGCAAGATTGTGTGTTTGTTTGTATTTTATCACGTTCGAATTTTGTCATTTCGGCAGATACAATTCCAGTAGGAACAGCAATAATACCATAACCTAATATCATTATTAAAGAAGCTACTAACTGACCAAATGGCGTATGTGGTGAGATATCACCATAACCAACTGTTGTCATAGTAACAATTGCCCAATAAACAGATCTTGGTATGCTGGTAAAACCATTTTCTTCACCTTCAATTAAATACATAACTGTTCCTAAAATAACGCAAAGGATAATTACAAAACTTAAAAAAACAAAAATTTTGGCTTTACTTGCCTTCAATGCGTTCATGAAATCATTAGAAGCTCCAATAAAACGAGCTAATTTCAAAATTCTAAAAACACGAAGCAATCGTAAAGCTCTTAAAGCTAACAAAGCATGAGTTCCTGCAAATATTAAAGCTAAATATTTTGGTATGGTAGATAAAAAGTCAATTATACCATAAAAACTAAAAATATATTCTTTTGGTTTTTTAATTGAAATAATTCTAGCTATATATTCAATAGTAAATAAAATGGTAATAATCCATTCAGAAATATCAAAAAAATCAGCATATTCTAAACGGATACTTTTTACACTTTCTAGCATTACAATTACTACACTAACTATAATTAGTATTAATAAAAGAATATCAAATAGCTTTCCTTCTTTTGTATCTGCCTCGTAAATAATCTCATGTAACCGAGATTTCCACTTTGTATTTTTTATTTTATCTTTCAAATTAAAAACGTATTATTTTTTGAATTTTATGTTCTTGCAAATAACTCTTTATCAGTAATCTAATTTCATTATCTTCTTTTTCAATGGTCACTAAATTACGTAATATTTCAATATTATTAATTTGATAGTTCAAATCAACAAAGGTGTTTCCAATATAGGTGTCATTTTCTATTAAAATAACCGAATGTTCTGTATCGTGTCTACCAATATCAACCAATATCATATTTTTATTGGTAAAGGTAGTTGATTTTTTAATAGGTTTTAAAAATTTATTAAATGTTGGTTTATGTGCTTTTATCTCTTTATATAACTTTAAATCGGACATTAATTCATTCCCTAACAATTCAAAGCTTACTGTTTCTGTATGAGAAATTAATTTTTTTATTTTTTTCGCTTCTCGTAAAAATAAATTATTAACTGCTTTTTTAATATTTTTATTTCTATCTATATATAGTATTTTCCCATTGGCACTATGAAAATAAAATACACCTGTTTTGTCTGGCAAACTAGTTAATATTTGTACTAATCTATCGGCTAATTTAATATTACTTATCGGTTTTATTGTTTTTTTAACAATTTCCTTATCCTGATCTTTATGCAATAATAATTCGAATAACTTAACGGTTGCTTGTGTATCACCTTCGGCTCTATGCCTATTTGAAAATGGTATCCCTAAAGATTTACACAATTTTCCTAAACTATACGAAGGTAAATCTGGAAATAATTTTTTACTTAGTTGCACTGTACAAAGTGTGTCTTTTTTAAAATCATATCCTAATCTATCAAATTCGGTTCGCATAATGCGATAATCAAAACTTGTATTATGTGCAATTAGAACACAATCATTAGTGATTTCAATAATTCGCTTGGCAACTTCATGAAATTTTGGTGCATTGCGTAACATTTTATTATTAATTCCTGTTAAATTAACAACAAAGGGTTGAATGGGTTTTTCTGGATTAACTAAACTAATAAATTTATCTACCACATCAAAACCATCGTATTTATAGATGGCTATTTCGGTAATTCCTTCTTCATTGAATTTTCCGCCAGTGGTTTCTATGTCAACTATTGCATAGATATTACTTAATCAATTTTTAGTCTTTCATTACGATTTGCTAATTCCCAAGCGGTTAAAAAAACTAATTGAGTTCTTTTAGTTAAAATATCGTAATTTATTTTTTCTTCGGTATCGGTAGCTTTATGGTAATCGTCATGAACACCATTAAAATAGAATATTATTGGTATACCATTTTTTGCAAAATTATAGTGATCGGATCTATAATAAAATCGATTTGGGTCTTTTTCATCGTTATATGTATAATCTAATTCTAATTTGGTATACTTGGCGTTAACTGCTTCGTTAATAAAATGTAATTCTTTACTTATTTTATCTGCGCCAATAACATAAACAAAATTAGGCTTGTCTTTATGATGTTTATCAACTCTACCAACCATATCAATATTTAAATTAGCTATGGTGTTTTTTAGAGGAAAAACAGGGTTTTGGGTATAAAATTTTGAGCCAAACAAGCCTTCTTCTTCACCCGTTAAATTCATAAATAAAACCGAACGCTTTGGACCTTCGCCCTCCAACACTGCTTTATGAAAAGCTTCTGCGATTTCTAAAACTGCCGAAGTTCCTGAAGCATTATCATCTGCTCCTCTAAAAATTTGATCTCCTTTTACTCCTAAATGATCATAATGTGCTGATATTACAATAACTTCTTCTGGTTTTTCGGTGCCATAAATAAAGCCTAAAACATTTTCACTTGCGTTTTTTGATCTTCCTTTAAAAAACTCTTTTGGAATGTTTTGAAAATAATTTCCTTCAGAAACAGCTCCTTCAATTTCTAGATTTTTATAAAAATCTGCTAAATATTTTGCTGCAATTTTTTGTCCTTTTTCACCAGTCCGTCTTCCTGCAAATTCATCGGAAGTTAATTTAAGTATATGCTTTTTTAAATCCGCCTTGGTTATGGTGCCCGAGTAATAATGAATTGCTTTATTATCTAACAAGACAATAGGTATTCTGGGTTCTTTCTTTATCGTGTCAACAGCTACATTTGTGCTGTCTTTTTGTTTTATAGTTTGTGAAACTGTTTTTTTACTACTACAAGAGTAGGTAATTAAAAAAATAAATACTATAAAGGTGTTTTTCATCAAAATATATTTTAATGATTCAAAAATAAGCCTTTTTACTTAAAGAATTTAACTCATTGTCTTATTAATTGAAAATTGTTTTGTTTTGTTATCAAAAAAAACATTCTCAGAAGAGAATAAGTTTTGCAAAGCATTATTTTTAAGCAAACCTTTTGTGTTGCCTGTCTCGAACTTTTCTTTACCCATTAACCATAAATCATCTGCGTATTGCAAAGCTAATTGCAACTCGTGTGTAGATAGTATTATAGTTTTGCCTTGTAAAACTAATTTTTGCAGCAAATTAAATACCGATAGTTTGTTTATTATATCCAGATGTGCCGTTGGTTCATCTAATATTATTATTGGTGTATCTTGCGCTAAAGCTCTTGCAATCATTACTTTTTGATATTGTCCATCACTCAATTCATCTAGCCTTTTATTCTGAATAGAACTAATCTCTGTCATTAAAATTGCTTTATCAATAAACGTTTTATCTAATGCAGTAAGTGTTCCAATCCAATTGGTATAAACCTGTCTTCCTAAGGCTATTAATTCATAAACCATTAAATTATTAGCTGGTATTTTTTCTGTTAAAACAATACTTATTTTTTTAGATAATTCTAATGCTGAATAATCTAAAATACTTTTATTATCTAATAAAATTTTACCACTTAAAAAGGGTTGTACTCTAGAAATAGTCCGTAATAAAGTAGATTTCCCAATACCATTTTCACCTAATAAACCTATTAATTTAGGGGAATTAATTGTAAGGCTAATATCCGAAGTAATAACTGTTACTTTCTTTTTTAAAGTGTATCCAATACTTAAATTTTGTAAGTCTAAAATAGTCTTCATAATTTATAAAATCACATTTCGTTTTCGTACTAGTATCCAAATTACAATAGGCGCACCAAAAAGTGATGTAATTGCATTGATTGGTAAGGTAAATTCGCTATTTGGTAATTGCGCTATCGTATCACTAATTAACATTAATATAGCGCCAATTATTGCCGTTGCTGGTAATAATATTTTATGATTAGATGTATTTAAAAGCATTTTTGCCAAATGTGGTACTGCCAAACCTATAAAAGCAATTGGACCAGAAAATGCCGTAATAACACCTGTTAAAATAGCAGTTGCAAATAAGGTAATGTTTCTTGTTTTTTTAATATTTACGCCCATACTTTTAGCATAATTTTCTCCCAACAAAAGAGCGTTTAATGGTTTTATGATCCGAATAACTAAAACCATCGAAAAAATATAAATTGTAAAGAAAATAGTTAGTTCATGCCAAGTCAAATTACCCAAACTACCAAAACTCCAAAACAGATATTGCTGTAATTGCTCTGCAGTACTAAAATAAGCCAAAACACTAATTATGGCACTTGTTAAGCTGCCAAACATTAAACCTATAATAAGTATGGACATCGTATTTCGTACTTTTTGTGCTACTAACATAACTGCTGATAAAACCAAAAAAGAACCTAAACTTGATGCAATAGCTAATCCGAAATTAGAAAAAGCCAGTGCAGTAATTGTTGTTCCTAAAAAAGTAGAACCCAAAACTAATAAGGCAACTCCTAAACTTGCGCCAGAGCTTATCCCTAATACAAATGGACCCGCTAATGGGTTTCTAAACAAGGTTTGCATTAATAAGCCACTAATTGACAAACCGCTTCCAACCAAAATAGCTGTTATGGCTTTTGGCACTCTAAAATCTTGTATAATATACCTCCAAGTATCCTTTACATCTTGGCTACCAATCAAACTTTTTATAACATCCGCAAATGGAATATTTAAGGAACCTAAACTTATATTTAACATCGCAAAAAAAAGTAATGCAATTGATAAAAGAATAAAATAAAATGAATACTGATTTTTTTTCAAGAGTTTTACTTAAAGATTTTTTGTTTGGACAAAGTTACATAAAGTATTTTGCTTTTCTTTTACGGATTTATTTCTTAAAATCCAATTCCAATTGTGTAGGCAATAATTTAAATGTTTTACGATGGTATTTAGTAATACCAAATTCACGTATTCCTGTACGATGTTGTTTGGTTGGATAGCCTTTATTTTTATGCCAATAATAATTTGGATGTTCTTTAGCAATCCTTTGCATAAAATCATCGCGGTATGTTTTTGCTAATACCGATGCTGCTGCAATGCTCATGTATTTTGCATCGCCTTTTATAATGGTTTGGTACGGAATATCTTTATAAGGGTTAAATTTATTACCATCTATAATAATGAATTCTGGTATTATTTTTAATTTTTTAATAGATTTTTGCATTGCCAAAATAGAAGCTTGTAATATATTTATTTTATCAATTTTAAGAGCATCTACAAATGCTACAGCGTAACTTAATGCCTTTTTTTCTATATAAGGTCTTAGTATTTCGCGTTGTTTCTCGGTTAATTGTTTAGAATCGTTTAATAACGGATGTTCAAAATCATCTGGTAAAATAACAGCTGCTGCAACTACTGGACCAGCCAAACAACCTCTACCAGCTTCATCGGTACCAACTTCAATTTTATAAGTGGAATATTTATTCTTTAGCATGTAATCTTTGAGAATAAAGAATTGGTATTAATAATATAACAAATACAGGATGAATTATAAACCGTCTAATATAAAAAACAGGAACGTAATTGGTTTGTACTCGTACTAAAATAAAAAAGGCAATTAGTAAGAATAAAAAGGCGAAAATATAAAATTGTATTGCAAATTTTAAATACGATTTATTTTTAAAAACCAAGCCTATTATTCCTAAAGAAATTAGTGTATTTACACTATATCGCAAGAATAAATGTACGCCTAACTTAAAAGGTTTAAAATCTGGTAACGGCTTATGTAAATAATCATTTATAAAAAAGGCAATGAATGGGTCGTAGAAAATTTTTGATGCTATAGAACGAAATAATATCAAAAA
>CAZOQL010000072.1:0-3636 GCA_964582005.1 uncultured Flavobacteriaceae bacterium
ATTTCTTCATATCGTAAAATAAAATAAATAGGACTTATGGTAAATAGCACAAAAAAAGAAATTAATATCTTAGTAAATCGCTCGTCATATTTTATAGGAATAGTTTTATAATTTTGTGCAATATCTCCTTTAATATTTTCTAAGTCTTTAATTAATTCTCTTATTAATAAAATAAAAAACAGAAAAGTAGCGTGTACAAAAATAACTTCCGAGAAATTTTTATAATACACAAAAACAGCAAAAAAAGGTAATAATGCTAGAGTTGCTGCTGAAAATAAGCTAAACAATGGTTGTTTTTTTAATTTATGAGAGTAAAACCAAATTAAAAAAATATAAATACTAAAAAATAAAGCTGCTCGCCAAGAAACTAATAAACCAAAAATAAAACCCAAAAAGTTAAGTAAAAAATATATTTGTAATTTTGTTTTTTGACTAATAAAACTGTCTAATTCTGATTTTTGAGGTTTGTTAATTTGATCTTTTTCTTTATCGTAAAAATTATTAATTATATAACCTGAAGCAATTGTACAAGCAGTTGCTAAAACAATAAAATATAAATGTATATCGGTTATAACAAAGCGCAATGATTTTTGAGGAGAAAAAATAAAAATAGCAGCTAGATATTGTGCAATTACAATTGCTAAGATATTAAAACCTCTAACAACCGAAAGCATACTTAAAAATTTAAAGTAAAAAGGAGCGTTTTTCTTGTTGTTGTTTTTTGTTATTTCTAATAAATCCATTATAATGGAGTTTTTTATACTTCTTTTTATTTTCTATCTTGTAAAGCGAATACTTTTTTTAATAAATCACTTGTACGGCTATTTAGTTTAGTACGAATGTTTGCTTCTTCTTTACTAACCATTTTAAAAACACTTTTTAAAGCCTCGTTAGTTACATAATTTGTTAAATCTGGATTTACATTTTTTGTTAATGGTAATGCATTATACTTCGTTATTAGGTTAGTCCAAATTTGATCGGCACCAACTTTTTTAAAGGAGTTGTTTATTATTGGCTGAAATTTAGCATACAAAGCTTGGTTAGTTGCATTTTGTAAATAAACTGTTGCTGCATCTTGATTTCCTAATAATATGTTTTTAGCATCATTTACTGTTAAACCTTTTATTGCATTTACAAAAATTGGTGTTGCTTCTTTTACAGCATCTTCAGCAGCTCTGTTTAGCATTTTTATACCATCATCTGCTAAACTTCCTAAACCTAAAGTTCGTAGTGTTTTTTCTACTTTTTGTAACTCCGCAGGCATTTGTATTTTTGCTAATGCATTTTTGTAAAAACCATCTTTTATTGCAAGTGTACTTACTTGCTTAGTAATACCGTTTTGTAAAGCTTCTTTTAATCCGCCAGAAATTTGATCGTTGGTTAGTTCTTGTGGTAATTGATTTACTATTTGTTGTAATTCATTACAAGAACTTAAAAGAAGTATTAAAAATATTGCAAAAATTTTTTTCATAATTTTTTTTTGATTAATAGTTTATTTGATATAGCAAATATAGTAAAAAACGGATTGATTATTGTAACTTGTAGTACAATGATACTATTTACTAAATTTAGGTTTAACACCTATATTGCGATTACTATTTCCCCTTTTATTTTTATTAATAAAGACTATCAAGGAGATGCTGTTTTAGTAAATCACGAAAAAATTCATATGAAACAACAAATAGAACTCTTCTGGTTGCCATTTTTTATTTGGTATTTTGTAGAGTTTTTAATTCGGTTTTCATACTATAAAAATTGGCATACGGCATATGTAAACATTTCCTTTGAACGTGAAGCAAGAGATAATGAGATTGATTTTAATTATTTAGAAAACAGAAAGAGGTATTCTTTTTTAAAATACTTATCTAATTAGGTAAAGAGTTATTAAAAGTTTC
Organism: uncultured Flavobacteriaceae bacterium; assembly: GCA_964582005.1. Lineage (GTDB taxonomy): Bacteria > Bacteroidota > Bacteroidia > Flavobacteriales > Flavobacteriaceae > S010-17. The sequence goes on from CAZOQL010000072.1 coordinate 1,896, forward strand.
TTTTTCTTCTAATTCAAATACTTTTAATAGCATTTTATCATCGGTATTTAAAACCTGATAAAAGCCATTTTCATCAAATAATTCTCTAGCAAAATTAGCTTTTAAATAAAATTTTAAATCCTTATTATTTTTAGCGTGAAATGATTTCTTTGTTTTGGCAATGTATTTATTTAATATCATTTCGTCTTTATCAAAATTTTGTAAAAAATTAGCTAAAGTTACGTTTGTAAATTCATTACGATGCGTATCAATATAATTGAAAACAAAGGAGTTCATTGTTCTAAAATTAATATTACTATATAAATTCACCGTATCTATAGCAACGAAAACATCTGGTATAATACCGCCACCGCCATAAACTACTTTGCCTTTTGGTGTTGTAAATTTTAAACTATCGTTTACCTTAATACTATCAGCACTTGTTAACTCACCTCGTAAAAACCGTTTTTGAAAACCGTCTTGGTAATATTCTCTTTTATGGTTCAATTCATAAGGTTTTTGAATAGACCTACCAGTTGGTGTATAATAACGAGCGGTTGTTAATCGTACCGAAGAACCATCACCAAGCAACATATCTTGTTGCACCAAGCCTTTTCCGAAAGACCTACGACCTACAATAATACCTTTGTCATTATCTTGTAAAGCACCCGCTAAAATTTCACTTGCTGATGCGGAATTCTCATCAATTAAGACATAAATTTTTCCGTTTTCAAATTCTCCTTTTGAAGTAGAAAATGTTTTTTCAATCTTGCCTTTTTTGTTTTTTGTAAAAACAACTAGCTTATCATCTTCTAAAAACTCATCAATAATTTTAGTAGTTACTCCTATAAAACCACCTGGATTACCACGTAAATCTAAAACCATTTTTTGCATTCCTACAGATTTTAGTTTTTGCAATTCCGCTTTAAATTCTTGATAGGTTGTTGCTGTAAAGCTATTAATTTTTATGTAACCTAAATTGGTAGTTAACATATAAGCAACTTCAATACTTTTAATAGGTATTTCGCCTCTTTTTATGGTAAACGGAATAAATTTATTTTCACTTTTACGATAAACCAATACAGATACTTTGGTGTTTTTCTTTCCTTTTAAATGACTTATTATGCTGTCGGTTTGTAAATTTTTACCAAATAGCGTGTCTTTATTTGCCAATAAAATTCGATCTCCAGCTTGTAAACCTGCTTTTTCACTTGGACCATTTTTAATGGTTTTAATAACCGTTAGAGAGTCTTTAAGCATCCTAAATTGAATACCAATACCAACAAATTTACCATTCATTATTTCATCAATTCTATCGTGTTTTTTGGCAGGTATATAAACAGAATGCGGATCTAATTTAGCAACAATATTTTTAATAGTTCCGTCTAATAAACTATCCGTATTTACATTATCTACATAGTCGTATTCAATAAAATCAATAAGTCTTTTTATTTTTACTTCTTGTGGACTATCGCCAAAAAGAATGGCTGTTTTATTAGAATAATTTAATTTACTACCAATTAAAACACCTATTGCAATTGCAATTGATAAAAAAATAGGAAGGTATATTTTACTGTTTTTCATAATTTTGTACTAATAAGATAGTATTCGAGCCACTTAGTTACCAATTTTTTTAGTTTTCTGATAAAAAATAAATAATCCAACAACATATAAACCAAGTAAACCTATCTCTACCCAATAAATAGGATTGTTTTTAAACGTCGCTTTGGTTAAAAAATTATTTAGTGCTAAACCTAAAACA
>CAZOQL010000072.1:3736-12693 GCA_964582005.1 uncultured Flavobacteriaceae bacterium
GTTTTTTCTAAAAAATCTAAACCCGAAGTGTCTTTATACTTCTCGGCATAAACCAATCGTTTAAAACCCGCTTGATGAATCAATTTACTACATTGTTTACACGGTGAAAGTGTAATATATAAAGTAGCGTCATTACAAGATTGCGTTGACGAAGCTACTTTTAGAATAGCATTAGCTTCGGCATGTAAAACGTGCCATTTGGTATCGCCATTGGTATCTTCACAACAATTATCAAAACCACTAGGTGTGCCATTATAACCATCGGAAATTATCATTTTATTTTTTACAATTAAAGCACCAACCTTTTTACGATCACAATGTGATAATTGCGACCATTGTTTAGCCATTTTTAAATAAGTACTATCGTATTTTTTTTGTTTATCCACTTAAAGCTATAATTTACAAGTCAAATGTAGGTAGAAAAAATAAAATTTCTGTTAAAAAAATACCAATTTTAAGGAAATCGTGTAATTAACATCGGAATTATTCTAATAATTAGTAAAAAAGAAACGCCTATTACCCAGTATCGTTTTTTAAAATCCAAAACGTTATGAAATATATAGCCTAGTAATAAAACTAAAAACACAATGACTATTTGTGCAAATTCAATTCCTAAAGCAAATTTTAATAGTGGTACAAGTTTATTGTCATCGATATCTAAAAGCATTTTAAAATAACTAGAAAAACCTAAACCATGAATTAAACCAAAGAAAAAAGCAAAACACAAAGACCAATTATTAACTGAAATAGCTTCTTTTTTTATAGCAAAATAACTATTTAAAAGTAAAGGAATTAATATAGTAATCGGAATTAAAAACTCCACTAAATCAATAGTAATAGCAAGGTAATTGTAAGCCGCCAAACCAAAAGTAAAGCTATGACCAAACGTGAACAAAGTAATTACCCAAAGTGCTTTTTTCCAATCTTTAAAACTAAACGTAATGGTTAATGCAATGAAAAATAATACATGGTCTAATGCAGAAAAATCTAAAACATGATAAAAACCTTGTTGTATAAAGAAGAAGAAGTTTTCCATAGTTCAAAAATACAATTCAAAATTCTAATTCCTTATATTTGGACAATATTTTTAAAAACAGCTTGTTTATACTATTAAAAACGGAACGGTATTTGATTTTACAAGAATAGCAATCCTAAATCAAATGAGAAAAATACTCTACATACTTAGTTTTATTTTAGCAATAAACGCTTTTAGTCAAGATAATAGTAAAATAGCTTTTAAAGAAGGTGAAAAATTAAAATACAGACTAAGCTATAGTAATTTTTTAACGGCTGGTTATGCCACAATGGAAGTAAACGGCACTTCTAATAATGGCAAAGATGCTTATCATGTGATTGGTAAAGGAAAAACAGTTGGTATGATAAATTGGTTTTTTAAAGTGCGTGATAATTACGAAACTTACTTTTATAAAGATACTTTTTTACCTTATCGATTTATTCGACAAATTAATGAAGGTGGTTACACTAAGGATAAAGAAATTTTATTTAATCAAGAAGATAATGAGGTAATTGTAATAGATAAAGAAGCTAATAATAAAAAAACCTTTAAAACTACAGGAGAAGTACAAGATTTATTATCATCCTTATATTTTATGCGAAACAAAGACATTACCAATTTTAAAAAAGGCGATGTAATTGAATTACCTATTTTTTTAGATCAAGAAACCATGTATATGAAGTTAAAATTTTTAGGACGTGAAATAATAAAAACTAAATACGGTAAAGTAAAAGCTGCCAAATTTAGACCTTTGGTTGCTTCTGGTAGAATTTTTAAAGAAAAAGAAAGCGTTACTGTTTGGGTGAGTGATGATGCAAATAAAATTCCATTACGAATAAAAGCCTCTTTATCGGTTGGCTCTTTACGTGCCGATATATATAAAATGGAAGGTCTCTCACATCGATTACAGGTAATCAAATAAATCAATAAAGTTTAGTATAACTTTATGAAATAGAAAATAAAATTAGTAGTACTTTTGTAGTTAATCTCGTTATAATCAAAAGTGAAAAACTACCTTTATCTTATTTTAATTTTAGGTCTTTTATCCTGTAAAGAAGACATCCCTAAACCTGTTATAATTCCACAACCAATTGCACCAATTATTACAAAATTTGGGTATATCTACAATGATTTTAACGTAATTCAAGATACCGTTAAAAAGAACGAGACTTTTGGGTATTTAATGGATAAAAGTCATGTTAAAAACCCATTAATAAATAAAATTGTTACAAAAACGAAAAGTACTTTTGATATTGCTAGACAATTGCGAATAGGAAAACCTTATACTATTTTAACTGCGAAGGATTCTACTCAAAAAGCACAAGTATTTATTTATCAACCTAATAAAGTAGAGTTTTTGGTTATTGATTTTAGAGATTCTATAATTGTACCATATATTGGTAGAAAACAAGTAAAAACAATCGTTAAAAAAGCATCTGGTGAAATCACTTCTTCTTTATCCAATGCAATTGAAGAGCAAGGTATTAATTATAATGTTACCTTTGCTTTGGCAGATATTTATGCGTGGACAATTGATTTTCATCACTTAAATAAAGGCGATAAATTTAAAGTAATTTACGAAGAAAAATTCATTAACGATACAATTTCCGTAGGTATCGGTAAAGTAAAAGCAGCTTATTTTCAACGAAACAAAAAATCTTTTTATGCTTTTAGGTATGTGGTTGATTCAACTAAGAATATTCCTGAATTTTATGATGAAGAAACCAACAACTTAAGAAGAGCTTTTTTAAAAGCACCATTAAAATTTAGTAGCCGTATTTCTTCAAGATACAATCTTAAAAGAAGAATAAAACACTACGGATATAGAATAAAAGCACATAAAGGTACTGATTTTCCATCGCGAATTGGCACACCAATTATTAGTACAGCAAATGGCGTAGTAGTAAAATCTCGATATAGAGGCGGCAACGGAAACTACGTAAAAATAAAACACAATAGCACCTATTCAACCCAGTATTTACATATGAAAAAACGAAAAGTAAAAGTTGGTGACGTAGTCAAACAAGGCGATGTTATTGGTTGGATTGGTATGACTGGTAGTACTGGCGGACCACATGTTTGCTATCGTTTTTGGAAAAATGGTAGAGAAGTAGATCCGTTTAAACAAAAATTACCATCGGCAGACCCTATGAAAAAAGAAGTAATTCCGTTTTATAAAGAATATATAAAATCAATAAAAGAAGAATTAGATGTAATGCCTTTTCCTAGAAAACAACTAGAAATTAAACCAATTATTAATATAGACTCTTTACCTATATAAGCTAAATCATACATTATGTCTTTAAAAAAAACAAACCCTACCACAACAAAATCTTGGAAATTATTACAAGAGCATTATAATGAAATGACGTGTTTTACTCTTAAAAAAGCGTTTCAAAATACCAATCGCAATGCTAATTTTACCCTAAAGCATAATGATTTTACCGTAGACTATTCAAAAAACTTACTAACAGACATTACTATAAATCACCTAGTTTCTTTGGCGGAAGAATGTAATTTACAAGACGCAATTACCAAACAATTTACTGGGGCAATTATTAACGAAACTGAAAACAGAGCAGTTTTACATACTGCATTACGAAATTTTTCTAAAGACCAAGTTCTAGTAGATGGTAAAAATGTAATGCCCGAAATCACTAAAAGTTTAGAAAAAATAAACATTTTTAGCGATAAGGTAATTTCAGGCAAACAAAAAGGATATACAGGTAAAGCGTTTACCGATGTAGTAAATATTGGTATTGGTGGTTCGGATTTAGGACCAAGAGTTGTAGTAGAGTCTTTACAATTTTATAAAAATCAATTAAATACTCATTTTGTATCTAATATTGATGGTGACCACGTAAATGAAATCTTAAAAAAATTAAATCCCGAAACTACCTTATTTGTAATTGTTTCAAAAACTTTCACCACACAAGAAACTTTAACAAATGCGACAACAATACAAGAGTGGTTTTTACAAAACGCTAAAAAAGACGATATAAAACATAATTTTGTAGCAGTATCCACCAATTTAGAAAAAGTAAAAGTCTTCGGGATAGACCCTAATAATGTTTTTACAATGTGGAATTGGGTTGGTGGTCGTTTTTCACTATGGTCAGCTGTAGGATTGACTATTTCCTTAAGTATTGGTTTTGCAAACTTTAAAGCTCTGCTACAAGGTGCAAATGAAATGGATATTCATTTTAGAGAAACGCCATTTAAAAAAAATATACCAGTTCTATCTGCTTTAATAAGTATTTGGTATAATAATTTTTATAATGCCGAAAGTGAAGCTGTTTTGCCATATACTCAATATTTAGAGAATTTTCCTCCGTTTTTACAACAGCTTTCTATGGAAAGTAATGGTAAAAGTATCGACAGAAATGGTGATAAAATAAATTACCAAACAGGTAATATCCTTTGGGGAAGTACTGGTACAAATATGCAACATGCTTTTATGCAACTGATACATCAAGGTACCAAACTAATTCCAGTAGAATTTATAGGTTTTGAAGAGTCTTTATATAAAAACAAAGACCACCATAAAAAATTAATGGCTAATTATCACGCACAATCCGATGCACTTGCCTTTGGTAAAACAGAAGAGTCGGTTCATTTAGAATTGAAAACTGCTGGCAAAGCAAAAGACATTAATAAATTATTGCCCTTTAAAGTTTTTGATGGAAACAAGCCTTCTACCTCTATTTTAATAAAAAGTTTAACGCCAAAAAACTTAGGTGCTTTAATTGCTTTTTATGAACAAAAGGTATTTACGCAAGGTGTTATTTGGAATATCTATAGTTTTGATCAATTTGGTGTGGAATTAGGAAAGGAATTAGCTAATAAAATACTGCAAAAGTCTTCTTAATATTTTATTAAGCACTCTTCTTTCAACAATTTAAGGTGGTAAAATGTTAAAAACTTTTAAAATTAATTTAACAATTTAACTTTTTAAAGCTTTAGTTTTTACTATTTTTGCAAAGTCTAAAATTTAGACAATGGTAACATTAACTTAATGTTGGTGTTTGATAAAAATATTAATTTTGTAACTAATCTTTTAAACTAAATTCAAATCAATTAAAAATGAAAAAAATTTCAAATTTATGGTTCGTTGTTATGCTATTTGCATCGGCAACTATTTTTGCACAAGTATCCGGAACCATTTCAGACAAAAGTGGTCCATTATCAGGTGTTAACGTTATTGTAAAAGGAACAAAGAAAGGTACAACTACCGACTTTGATGGGAACTTTACAATTAAAAATGCTAAAGATGGTACATTAGTTATAACCTACATTGGGTATACAGCTAAAGAAGTTACCTTTAAAGCAGGTGACAAATTAGGCGCAATCACAATAGCTAGTGATGGTGAGGCTTTAAGTGAAATTGTATTAACTGCAACATCGTTTGCTGTAGATAGAAAAACACCTGTTGCTGTTTCAACTATTAAAGCAGCAGTGATTGAAGATAGATTAGGAACACAAGAATTTCCTGAAATTTTAAAATCAACTCCAGGTATTTATGCAACAAAAGCTGGTGGTGGTTTTGGAGATGGAAAATTAACTTTAAGGGGTTTTAATTCTGAAAATATTGCAGTAATGATAAATGGCGTACCTGTTAATGATATGGAAAATGGCAGGGTTTATTGGTCAAACTGGGCTGGTTTAGCAGATGTAACAAGTGCGATGCAAGTACAACGTGGTTTAGGAGCTTCTAAAGTTGCAGTACCTTCTATAGGTGGTACTATAAATATCATGACAAAATCAACCGATGTTTCAAAAGGAGGTTCTGTTTCAACTACAGTTGGTACCGATGGTTATTTAAAGTATGGCGCAAACTTATCAACAGGTCTTTTGGAAAATGGTTTTGCAGTAACAGTTGCAGCAGCTAAAACTAAAGGAGATGGTTTTGTTAACGGAACTGAATTTGTAGGTTATAATTATTTTGTTAGTTTAGCAAAACAAATTAATGCTAAACATAAACTATCTTTAACTTCTTTTGGTGCTCCACAAAGACACGGACAAAGACAAAACAGATCGTCTATTGCAACAATCAGAAATGCAGAACAAGGAATTCGTTTTAATCCAGATTGGGGTTATAAAAACGGACAAGTTGTTCATGTAGAAGATAATTTTTACCACAAATCACAAACTTCTTTAAATCACGATTGGACAATTTCTGACAAATCATTCCTAACAACAGCTCTTTATGCTTCTTGGGGTAATGGTGGTGGCGGTGGAACTGCTGGTTCTAATAGAAATTTATTTAATACAAGATTAGGAGGAGCAGATCAACCAATAGATTTAGATAACATTGTTGCTATAAATAGAGCTAATGGCACCTTAGGTTCTGAAGCAATTTTAAGAGCTTCAAGAAATAATCATAGTTGGTATGGTGTTTTGTCTACATATAAAACAGAATTATCAGATAGCTTTAATTTATTAGCAGGTTTAGATTTAAGAACTTATACTGGAAAACATTTTAGAGAAGTGACTGATTTATTAGGTGGTCAATACTTTTTAGATAATAGTAATGTAAACAATCCGAATAATGCTGCGCAAGTTGGAGATAAATTTGCATATAACAATGATGGACAAGTAGGTTGGCAAGGTTTGTTTGTTCAGGCTGAATACGAAAAAGAAAAATTAGCTGCTTTTGTTTCTGGTTCTTTTTCTAATACATCCTATAAAAGAATAGACTATTTTAATTATTTAGATAGCGATTCTTTACAGGAAACAGATCAATATAACTTTGTTGGTTATGGTATTAAAGGTGGTGCTAATTATAATATGACCGATATTCATAACGTATTCTTAAATGTTGGTTACTTTGAAAAAGCACCTGAATTTGGAGCAGTTTTTCAACGTTTTGACAACGAACATATAAATCCCGATGCTGATAATCAAAAAATATTTAGTACAGAAATTGGATATGGGTTAAGAGGTGAAAAATTAGCAGCAAATATTAATGTATATAGAACACAATGGAAAGATAGAACATTTGCTAGAAACTTACGTGCTATTAATGGAGATGCCTTTACCGCAAATATTTTAGGAGTAAATGCTTTACATCAAGGTGTTGAATTTGATATGACTTATAGAGCTTCCGATAATTTAACTTTTACAGGAATGTTATCTTTAGGAAACTGGGAATGGGATAATGATATTATTGGTGCTGAAGTTTTTGATGATCAACAACAATTAGTAGGTCGTATGGATTTATTAATTAAAGGATTAAAAGTAGCAGAAGGAGCGCAAACAACCGCAGCTTTAGGTATGAACTATAAGTTCTTAGAAAATTCAAGTTTTGGAATTGACTACAACTATTACGATAATTTATACTCTGAGTTTGATATTCTAGGAAGTTCTAATTTTACAGAAGTTGGAGATGTACCATTACCAACAGTTAGACCAAACGATACTTGGAAAGCACCAAGTTATGGTTTGTTTGATGTTAGATTAAAACATGGGTTTAAAATTGGTAATCTTGACGCTTCGGTTACTGGACGATTAAACAATGTCTTTAATACAGAATATGTAGCAGATTCTATAGATGGTGCAGGTTCAACTGCTTCAGATGCTTTAGTATGGTTTGGTAGAGGTAGATCTTTTAATATAACTACAAAAATTAAATTTTAATAACTTTTAAAAACAGAAAAAATGAAAAAAATAATTTATTTAATAGCGGTTATTGGGGTGTTTTTTACAGCCTGTAAACCAATGGAAGACGTGTATGCAGATATAGATGCACAAGAAAATGTTATTGTAGGTGAAAAAAATTTCACACTAGATTCTGATGATTACAAAGCAATTACTGAAATTACAGGTGATGATGATTATGAAAATTATGAAAACTTTAGTACTGTAGATGATGCGAAAACACAAATAGCGCTTTTACTAGCCGACAAATATCCAGTATGGGGAAAAGGTTCATTAGCTGAAGTTACTTTTAATTTATATAAATCAAATTCTATTCAAAATGAAGGTGATTATGAAGTAACTCCACAAGATTATACAGATTTAGGTTTTAACTTTGGTAACTTTGGTAATTCAAATGATTTAATAACGTTCTTAACTTGGAAATACTCAAGCGCAACACGTGGTGATTTAGTAGAATTAGAATATCGTTATTATGTAGGCGGTGGTGTGACTGAAGATAGAATTAATAATTTTCTATTCTTAGATGAATGGTCCAAATTAAACGAGTTTTCAAATGCAGACTATACAGCAATGGGTCAAAATTATCCAAATTTTTCTGATCATGATGTTGCAAAATATAGAATTGGAATATTTTTAGGTATCAATTATCCTTATGCAGTAGCTGGTGATCAAATGTTAACCTTATATAAAAAATATGAAGGCGGTGGCGTAACTTCAAAAAATGTTGCACCATATACTTTTGATGGTACAAACTGGAACTATATTGGTAACGTAATTGAAGAATCTATTAAATTTGGCCATAATGGCTCTGTTTGGGAACCAGACAACACTATTAACTACACCTTAACTAATGCAGATTATGCTTTAGTAGGTAATGGAAATTATAATAATTTTGATGTTAGAGCTGGTAAAGATGAAGAAATGGAATCTGTAAGATTAGATAAAATAAATACTATTTTATTGAACAATTTTCCATCTAATGCCGAAGGTCAAAAATATTCTGTTAGTTATGCCGTTTGGAATAATGCTAATGAAGTTTGGAATTTAAAAGTAATCTTAGCAAGTGGTGTGTATATTAAAAATGACTAATTTTAATAGATTACTTAATTAAAAAGGTGCTTTCTAAAAGTTACCACAAATTAAAAGCCTCAATATTATATTGAGGCTTTACTTGTATTAAAGCTCTTTTCAGAACTATAATAAATACGTCAAATGGCGTATTTTTTAATGTAATACCAATTTAATTATAATATAAGTCTAAAATATTGTATATTTGACAATGGGA
>CAZOQL010000073.1:0-254 GCA_964582005.1 uncultured Flavobacteriaceae bacterium
GTTTTTAATTTAACACCTTTAGTATTCGAAAATGGACAATTAAAAAAAATTATTTCATTTGAATTAGAATATAATTTAGTTGCTAAAGCCTATACTAAAAATTTTACAAGCATTCACGATTCTCCTCTTGCTTTTGGTAATTGGTATAAATTCGCAATTGATACTACTGGAATCTTTAAAATAGACAAAGACTTTTTACAAAATTTAGGTATAAATCCTAACAGTATAAATCCGAAAAATAGATCGGAAGAGCA
>CAZOQL010000073.1:264-12557 GCA_964582005.1 uncultured Flavobacteriaceae bacterium
TGGTAATGGCGGTAATATGTTACCTGAATTAAATGGTGATTTTAGATACGATGACTTACAAGAAAACGCTATATATGTTACTGGCGAAGCCGATGGAGTATTTAATGATACTGATTATATCTTGTTTTACGGACAAGGTTCTGATAATTGGATACCTAATTTAGGTAATGAAACTGCCAAGCATCAAAAAAACATTTATAGCAACAAAGCTTATTATTTTTTAACTATTGGAAATCAATTAGGAAAAAGAATTACAAATCAACCCGAAATTACTACACCAGAAAACGAAACTATTACAAGCTCTAATAGTTATATGGTTTATGAAAAAGAATTATTTAACATTGATAATGTAGGGCAAGAGTTTTTTGGAGAGCGTTTTGACATTAATGACGAACAATCTTTTAGTTTTAATTTTACCGATTTAGATATTACTCAAAATATTAACATCTTATTTAAAGTAGCTACAACCTCAACTACAACAACTAATTTCAGCCTCTCCATAGATAATCAAAGTATTATTGATATGTCTATTTCTGGTATCGGAAATAGCCCTATATTAGTAGGAAGAACTAGTAGTAGCTCAAGAGTTACTACGGTAAATAATGAAGTAATTCTAGCAGATGTCACTTTTAACAACCAAGGAAACCCTTCGGCTGGAGGTTTTTTAGATTTTATTGAACTAAATGGTATTAAAAAATTAATTGCAAGAGATAAGCAATTTTCGTTTAGAAATTATCCATTTGCAAAAACTACGAGTACTACTATAGGTAATTATATAATTGAAAATAACGCAAATATTTTTCAAATTTGGAATATCACCGATCCAATTAACCCTACTTTAATTACTAATCAATCTGTCAATGCAAATTTTAGCTTTAAAGCAGTTGGTGGCAACTTACAAGAATATATTTTACTTAATAAAACTAACTTCTACACACCAGAAATACTAAGCTCAAGCTCTGTAAATAATCAAAATTTACACGCATTACAAGATATTGATTATTTAATAATTACCAAAAACGAACTGGTAGAAGAAGCAACTAAATTAGCAAACTATCACCAAACCAATTCTAATCTAAGTACTCTAGTACTAACCGAAGAAGTTATTTATAATGAATTTAGTTCTGGCTCTAAAGATGCAACTGCAATAAGAGATTTTATACATCATTTATATACCAACGCGAGTAGCGCCAATAAACGTATAAAATATGTTCTATTTCTTGGCGATACTTCTTTTGATTTTAAAAATATTGAAGGCAATAATAATGACATAAACGTCATTAGTTTTCAATCTAAAGAAAGTTTTAATTTGGCAACTTCGTATGTTACCGATGATTTTTTTGGCATGATGGATGCTAATGAAGGTGATTTTTCAAAATATAATGCCATAGGCGATTTACAAGATGTGGCAATTAGTAGAATGCCAGTTAAAAATTTAACCGAAGCCAGTAATGCCATAAAAAAAACCATATCGTACTATAATAAAGAAGCCTTTGGCGATTGGCGTAATCAAATTGCGTTAGTTGCTGATGATGTAACCGCAGGAAAACCTAGTGAAATTGTGTTAGTACAACAAATTGAAATAATAGCAGATTTAATTAAAATAAACAAACCAGTCTATAATCTAAAAAAAATATATGCCGATTCTTTTGTGCAAGAAATTACTGCTGGTGGCGAATCGTATCCACAAGTTAAATTAGCTATTAATGACGCTATAGAAAGAGGTTCATTAATATTAGACTATTTTGGGCATGGCGGAGAAAATGGCTGGGGAAATGAACGTTTTTTAGATGTTCCTCAAATTCGAAATTGGTCAAACCCAACTACCTTACCATTATTTATTACTATTACTTGCGAATTTTCTAGATACGATAACCCCATAAGAAATACCGCTGGAGAATTGGTTTTTTCTAATAGCAATGGTGGCGCAACTAATATGATAACAACCGCAAGAGAAGTTTATATAAGTGTTGGTGGCGCTTTTAATATTGATCTTATGGAAGATTTATTAGAATTCAACAGTGCAGACAACTACTCTATAGCACAATCTCTTGTTAAAACTAAAAATAGAAATTCTAGCCAAATACAACGTCTTTTTATCACTTCATTTGGTGATCCTGCCTTAAAATTAGCAAAACCAAAAGCAAATATTATCTTAACTAAAATGAATGGCATAGATGTCAACCAACAATTAGATACTATAAAAGCATTATCTCATGTTTATTTTGAAGGTATCGTTACTGATCAAAACAATACTTTTTTACCAAATTTTAATGGCGAATTAACTGCTACTATTTATGATAAATCGGTTAATAGAACTACTTTAAATAATGATAATAACTTTGATTCTAACAATAATCCATCCATAATTACCTTTGACACCAGAGAAAGCAAAATTTTTAAAGGAAAAGCTAGTATTACAAATGGTACTTGGCAAATTAATTTTATTGCACCTAGAGATATCCGAATTGCATATGGCGAAGCCAAATTAAGTTTTTATGCCGAAAATCAAATAGTAGATAAAAATGGATATAATACAAGCGTTATAATAGGAGGAATAAATTACAATGCACCCGTTGACGATACAGGACCAACCATACGTCTATTTATGAATGACGAATCGTTTATTGATGGCGGAAACACCAACCAATCACCATTATTTCTAGCCTATTTAGAAGACGAATCTGGCATAAACACCTCATTAACTGCGGTAGATCACGATATTATTGCTATATTGGATGGAGATCAATCTAACCCAATTGTTTTAAATGATTATTACGAAACCGAATTAAATAATTTCAAAAAAGGGATTGTTAATTTTCCATTTAAAGATTTAGAGGTTGGCTTACATACCATACATTTTAAATGTTGGGATACCTACAATAATTCATCCGAAGCTACGCTAAACTTTGTGGTTGTAAGTGATAGTGATTTAGTTTTAGATAATGTTTTAAACTATCCAAACCCATTTATAAATTATACAGAGTTCTGGTTCAACCATAATAAACCAAACGAAACTCTTGAAGCACAAGTACAAATTTTTACCATATCAGGAAAATTAATAAAAACAATAAATCAAACAGTAACAACAAATGGCACGCTTTCGCGATCTATGCATTGGAATGGCTTAGATGATTTTGGTAACAAAATAGGAAAAGGTGTATATATTTACAAATTGAAAGTTAACATAATTTCCAGCGGTCAAAAATCAGAAAAAATTGAAAAATTAGTTATTCTACAATAATTTTTAGCATCTTTGTAGACTAAATCAATCTTAAAAATTGAATTAAAAATGAAAAAAATATTTTATATTATTACAAGTATTTTATTGGTTAACACTTACAACATCATTGCACAGAATGATTTAAATGCTTTAACAACTGCAACACCCTTTTTGTTAATAACACCAGACGCAAGATCTGGAGCTTTGGGAGATATGGGCGTAGCAACATCACCAGACGCATTCTCACAAAGACATAATGCCTCAAAATATGCATTTAGTGAATCGCAATTTACTATAGCAGTTAACTACACACCTTGGTTAAGAAACCTAACTAATGATGTTTTCTTAGGAAATATTGTTTTTTCAAATAAAATTAATGAGTATAGTGCTTGGTCTACTAGTTTTACCTATTTTTCTTTAGGTAAAATTGAAACGAATGCAGGTGTAGATTCTAACGGATTAATCATTGCAACTGGAGTTTTAAATCCTAATGATTTAGCTTTTGATGCTTCTTATTCCTTAAAGCTTAGTGAAGGGATTGCTATGGGAGTTACTTTACGATATATAAGATCCGATATGTCACTTAAAATTGAAAACCAACCAGATTTGAATACAGTAAATACCTTTGCTGCAGATATTGGTGCCTATTACCAATCCGAAGAAACCAATTACGGTGATTTTAATGGTAGATGGCGTGGTGGAATAAGTATTGCTAATATTGGTCCTAAAGTACAATTATCGGTTGGTGGTCAACAAAGTTTTATACCAACTAATATGCGTTTGGGTTTAGGGTTTGATTTTATCTTAGATGATTTAAGTGTTATAAAAACCACTTTAGAAACCACTAAGTTATTAGTGCCAACACCTCCAATAACGGACAGCACTACTGGTGTGATTTTATCAGGTAAGGATAATAATGTTGATTTCTTTACAGGTATGTATCAATCTTTTGGCGATGCGCCTGGTGGTTTTAGTGAAGAAATGAAAGAATTTACGTGGTCTGCTGGTGCAGAATATGTATATGATGACACTTTTGCTTTTAGATTAGGCTATTTTAATGAAAGTGATTTTAAAGGAGCTAGAAAATTCTTTACACTTGGTGCTGGTTTTAGATTTGAAAGTAGTAATATTGATGTATCGTATTTACTAAATTCATCAGATGTAAACAATCCGTTAGAAAACACATTACGATTTTCTATTTCCTTTAATTTTGGAGATACATTTGAAGAATTTTAGTAGTAAATAATACTAATGAAAGAAATAAAAATAAGTACAAGCTTTATCGTTTTTGATGATTTAAATGAATTATCAAAAAAGGATAAAGCTTTATTTTTGGAAGCAAAAAAAGCACGAGACAAAGCCTATGCACCATATTCCAATTTTCAAGTTGGTGCAGCTTTACTTTTAGAAAATGATATTATTGTTTTAGGGAACAATCAAGAAAATGCGGCATATCCATCTGGTATGTGTGCTGAGCGAGTTGCTATTTGGAATGCTTCCTCTCAATATCCAAATCATAAAATACGAAAGCTTTTTATTACCGCAAAATCAACCATTAAAAAAGTCACAAAACCAGTATCGCCTTGTGGAGCTTGTAGACAAACCATAGCAGAATACGAAATGAACCAAGACACAAATATTGAACTTTTTTTTATGGGGGAAACAGGTAAAATTATAAAATCTAATTCCTTAAAAAACTTATTACCACTAAGTTTTGATAAAAATTTACTTTAACCTTACTATTGTATCAAATGTTACATTACAATCTTCTTAATTTATTACTTTTATAATCCAATTAGAATTATGCAAAAAGAAATAGAAAATAGGGAAGATATTTACAAATTAGTTTCTGAATTTTACGTCAAGCTTTTACAAGACGATTCCATAAAACATTTTTTTGAGGATATGGTTGCCAATAACCATTTAGAACAACATCTTCAAATATTAGTAGATTTTTGGGATAATATGCTATTTTATACTGGTTCGTACAACCGAAATGCAATGCGACCACATATATTATTAAATCAAACGAAACCATTTTTAGCCACTCACTTTAAAACTTGGCTCGCTCATTTTAATGCTACAATAGATGAATTATTTATTGGAGAACTGGCACATGCTGCTAAAACAAGAGCACAATCTATTGCTATGGTAATGGAATTAAAAGTTAATCCAAAATAAAAAGTAAAGGTTTTAATTATTTAATGTACATTCGTTAACTAAAATTCAACTATGCTAACAACTAAGATAACAGGCACAGGAAGTTACATACCAACTATCTGTAAAAAAAATGAAGATTTTTTACATCAAAATTTTTATACCGATAAAAAAGAAAAATTTCCAAATTCAAACGATAGTATCATAGAAAAATTCAAAGCCATTACTGGTATTGATGAAAGACGTTATTTAAAAGAAGACTTAGTTAGTAGCGATATTGCTGCAATAGCTGCTCAAAAAGCGATTGATGATGCCAATATTAATCCCGAAGAATTAGATTATATTATTGTCGGTCAAAACTTTGGAGATATAAAAAACGGCAAAAACCAGTCGGATATGCTACCTAGTTTAGCATCTAGAGTTAAATATATTTTAGGAATTAAAAACCCTAATTGTGTTGCTTATGATGTTATTTTTGGATGCCCAGGTTGGATTGAAGGTGTTATTCAAGCCAATGCATTTGTGAAATCTGGCATGGCAAAAAAATGCTTGGTTATTGGTACCGAAACACTTGCAAGAGTCGTAGATCCTTACGACAGAGACTCTATGATATACTCCGATGGCGCTGGTGCTTGTATCTTAGAAGAAAACACCGAAAAAGGCACAGGAATATTAAGTCACGCAACACAATCGTTTACCGAAGAAGAAGCTTATTTTTTATATTTTGGATCTTCTTTTAATCCAGAAGTCAATCCAAATTTAGGTTTTATTAAAATGCATGGTCGTAAAATTTATAACTTTGCCTTAACCAATGTACCAAATGCTATGAAAATTGCTTTAGACAAAAGTGGTTTACCTATTACTAAAATTAAAAAAATATTAATTCACCAAGCCAATGAAAAAATGGATGAGGCAATTGTAAAACGTTTTTATGAATTATTTGACTCCAAAATGCCTGAAGGAATTATGCCAATGACTATTAATAAATTAGGTAATAGTTCTGTAGCAACTGTACCAACTTTATTAGATTTAATTTTAAAAGGAAATTTAGAAGGACATCAAATTCAAAAAGGCGATGCTATTATTTTTGCTTCGGTAGGCGCAGGAATGAATATTAATGCAGTGGTTTATCAATATTAATGAGCTTTTCAAAACCATAAAAAAAAAGCCGAAGTAAATTACTTCGACTTTTTTTATTAGGTGAGTTAATTTATCGCATTACTTTTCGTAAAATGCCCAAAACGCCTCTAATAAAAGTAGCACTAGTTACTACTTTTAAAATAGGATTCATACGTGTACTTTTACGTCTTGATGTGGTCTTGGTTTTCTTTGCCGCTTCTTTTCTCTTAATTTCTTTTTCTTCTTGTTTATGAACTTTTTCTATCTTTTTATTTAATAATTCATAAGCACTTTCTCTATCAATTTCTTCCGAGTATTTTTTATAAATATAAGAATCGTTTATGACTTCTTTAATTTCAGCAGATGACAAAATATCCATTCTACTCATTGGCGCACGTAACATGGTTCTTGCCAATGGTGACGGAATACCTTTTTCATTTAATCCGGAAACCAAAGCTTCCCCAATACCTAATTGTGTTAAAACAGTTGCTGTATCGTAATACGCTGAATCTGGGTAATTTTGAGCAGCTAATTTAATTGCTTTTCTATCATTTGCGGTAAAGGCACGCAACGCATGTTGGATCTTTAAACCGAGTTGTGACAATACTGCTGCAGGAATATCTTTAGGGTTTTGTGTTACAAAAAAAACACCAACACCTTTAGAACGTATCAATTTAACAATACTTTCTATTTGGTTTAATAAGGCTTTAGAGGCTTCTTTAAAAACCAAATGTGCTTCATCAATAAACAAAACTAATTCTGGTCTACCACTATCGCCTTGTTCTGGCAGCGTATCATAAATTTCGGCTAGCAACTGCAACATAAATGTAGAAAATAACTTTGGTTTGTCTTGAATGTCCGTCAATCGTAAAACAGAAATTATTCCATTACCATTTTTATCAACCCTAATTAAATCATCAATTTCAAACGAACGTTCCCCAAAAAACAAATCACCACCTTGTTGCTCTATTTCCACAATTTTACGTAAAATAGAACCTGTAGAAGATGTAGAAATTCTACCATAATCTGCTTCTAATTCCGCTTTACCTTCTTTAGTAGCATATTGTAATATTTTCTTGAAGTCTTTTAAATCCAATAATGGCAATTTATTATCATCGCAATATTTAAATAATACCGAAACAATACCACTTTGTGTTTCCGACAAATTCAATATTCGTGACAATAATGTTGGTCCAAATTCCGAAACTGTAGCACGCATTCTTGTACCATCTTGTTCCGAAATGGTTAATATTTCTATTGGGAATTTTTTAGCTTTAAAAGGGAAACCGATTTTAGCATGCCGTTCGTCAATTTTTTTATGACCAGGACTTGCTTGTGCCAAACCACTCAAATCACCTTTTACATCCATCAATAAAACAGGAACACCAGCATCCGATAAATTTTCGGCAAAAACTTGTAAAGTTTTTGTTTTACCTGTTCCTGTTGCGCCAGCAATTAAACCATGTCTATTCAAGGTCTTTAAAGGTAATTTTACAAAAGCATTGGTAATGGTTTCTTCGCCTAACATAGCAGCACCCAAATTGATAAAATCTCCTTTTGTTTTGTATCCTTCTTCTATATAATTTAAAAAAGCTTCTTTTTTACTCATACTATTCCTAATTTTAACTTGCAATTTACAAAAAAGTTTGGAGGATTAATATATAAGTAAATTGAATAAATAATTAATTATTAAATTATATTTGCCAAAAAATTAATTTACTTGAAACAAGCAACCAAAGACTTATTAAATAAAGGCGAAATACTTCCATTAATGGAAGCATTTTATACCATACAAGGCGAAGGATTTTATACAGGAACTGCTTCTTACTTTATTAGAATTGGTGGTTGTGATGTTGGATGTCATTGGTGCGATGTTAAAGAAAGTTGGAATGAAAAATTACATCCTGCAACTAAAACTAGCTTAATTGTTGCAGAGGCGAAAAAACACGCTAAAATTGTGGTTATTACTGGTGGAGAACCACTTATGTGGAATATGAACACCATAACAAAACAGCTAAAATCTGCAAAAATTAGAGTGCATATTGAAACTTCTGGCGCGTATTCATTATCTGGTACTTGGGATTGGATTTGCTTATCTCCCAAAAAAAATAAATTACCTTTGGAGGAAATATATACGGTAGCAAATGAATTAAAAATGATAATTTACAACAAACACGATTTTAAGTTTGCCCAAGAACAAGCCAAAAAAGTAAACGAAAATTGTAAACTCTTCTTACAAGCCGAATGGAGTAAAAAAGAAATCATAACACCTTTAATTATTGATTTTGTAATGCAAAACCCTAAATGGAAAATTTCTTTACAAACACACAAATATTTAAATATTCCTTAAAATATTTTACAATATTATTTTTGTTTCTTATATTGCGATGAATTAACACTTTATTATATAAAAAATTATGAATAAATTAATCTTACTTTTCGTTTTAATTTTACTATCCTTTAGTATTTTCGCACAAAGTAAAGTGCCAACTGACAAAGCGTTAACTCAATTAATGGAAGTTAAAAAAGGCATGAATAGCGTAAATACTATTCCACAAGAATTTGCAAAAATTGTAGCTCCTGAAAATAAAACGAAACTAGCTACCGCATTAAAAAACCAAAGAGAAATAATGCTTTCTAAAGCAATGACTACTTTTAAAGCAGATTATACAGCTGCTGATATTACTTTTATCTATAATGAAATAACTTCCGATAAAATTGAATTGTCTGACTTAACCAATGGTTTTTTTAGAAAATGGAGAAATATAAAAGGGAACTACTTCTTTAAACAAGCTAAAGAATTTCACTTTAAATTCAAATAATTGTACTACAACAAACTAAACAAACTCTAATTAGGTAATCTAATTAGAGTTTTTTTATGTGTTTTTTTTACGTTTGTTACATCTGTTACAGCATTTGTTACAATAGTCATCGTCAAATCTTACTTTTCTAAATAATTTTGAATGAATTATAATTTAAACATATTATTATGAAAACAAAATTACTAGTACTTGCTTTATTAATTTACATGAATAGTTATTCTCAAGATTTTTTTAGCGAAAGTTTTAATGGCAATACAATTCCAACAGGTTGGACTATTAGTTTTAGTGGAGGAAATTCCTCTTGGCGATTTGGCGATGATACCTTATCAAATGGACATCAGTTTGCTTCAAATGCGGCTATTTTTGAAGACACCAATGGCAACGGAAATGGAACAGCTAGAGATAATACCTATATTATTGCTCCCATTATAGACGCAAGTCAATATAAAAGCATTGGTTTTTGGTATTATTATTACATGCAAAAAGCATCAGGAGAAAATGCCCATCTAAAAATAGAAATATTTGATGAAGTAAAAAATACATTTGTTTATTTAAGTCAGGTTAATCAGGAGTTCGTCAATGGAGCAACGGGAATTGGATTTCACGATTTTTTAGAGAGTCATCCAAGTATCAATCCAAAAAGAATTATTACAAAATTTACGTATGATGATATTGATGGAGGTACTTGCATTGGCGCACTAAGAAGGTTTTTTCTAAATGGAATTCTTCAAAATAAAGATAAGATTACATTACAAACTTCAACTTCAAGTAATATTAACACTAATTTTTTTGAAATTAATAATAACGCTTTTTATAAAAATGAAAAATTAATAGCTTCCCATAATTACAATCCAAATGGTGGTTCTGGTACGTATCACAATAAAACAATTGCAGTTGGAACGGAATCCTATCAAACAAGAGAAATCTATAATTTAGACAACACAGATATGGACTCCAATATTAGCTATAATGTATATCAAAAAGTATTTGACTCCGAAGTTATTTCTCATTTATGTATCAATAGTAATACTTCAGGCTACCAAACAACCATTGACAACCCAATTATTAACAACGATCCTAATGCAACTATTTTAATTACTCAAAATTTTTCACCTCATAACATACTACAAAATAAAAGATATGGTGTTTGGTATAATTCAAGCATTGGTAAATGGCGCATATATGATGAAGACCAATCTAGTATCATACCAGAAAATTTAGTTTTTAATGTTTTATTACAAGTATCCGAAGATAATGTGAAAAGCTTCAAACATCAGGCAAATGCAGGAAACATTAGCAACCATATTACTATAATAGATAATGTACACACCAATAATAACCCCAATGCTAAAATTGTTTTCACCCATAATTGGGGAAGTACTGGCAACACATCTAACGTGGCATTAGATAAAAATTTAGGTGTGTATTATACAGGTAGTCGTTGGGCAATTTATACAGAAGACTTTAGTGTAATGCCAGTTGGCGCTTTGTTTAATATTGCAGTACAACCAAACGATACGGCATCTATTGATGATGTATCGAAAATAGCTTTTAGCATCTATCCAAATCCCGCTACAGACTCTGTAACGATACAAAGTGAGAGTACTATATCCAATATTATTATGTACACTATATTAGGAAAGAAAGTAATAAATACAGAGGTAAAAGATACAAAACACACCTTAGATATAAGTAATTTTAAAAAGGGCACTTACATTATAAAATTAATAATTAACGGTAAAACTACCTCCAAATTATTTATTAAAAAGTAAGTTTCATCAACTATTTGGAGTAGTTAAGCTACTCCAAATAATTTTACACCAATTTAGCCATAAAATAAGTCAAATAAATTGTTTCTTTTTCACAATATCTTTGTTAAGATATTTTACCATAGCAAAGGCTATTCTAAAATATCTTAACTTCAATCTTGCAAAAAATAATTCATTTTATTTTTGACAGATTTTATAATTAATTTGGTATTAATCATTTAATTTTAAAACTGCCATAAATGCTTTTTGCGGTATTTCAACATTACCAACCATTCGCATACGTTTTTTACCTTTTTTTTGTTTTTCTAATAATTTACGCTTACGAGAAATATCACCACCATAACATTTTGCGGTTACATCTTTACGCAAAGCTTTAATAGTTTCACGCGCAATTATTTTTGCACCAATTGCTGCTTGAATAGGAATATCAAATTGCTGACGTGGTATTAATTGTCGTAATTTTTCACACATTTTTCTACCAATATATTGTGCATTATCGAAATGTATTAAAGCAGACAAAGCATCTACACTATTTCCGTTCAATAAAATATCAACTTTTACCAATTTCGATTCGCGCATACCAATTGGATGGTAATCAAAAGAGGCATATCCTTTTGAAACGGTTTTTAAACGATCGTAAAAATCGAATACTATTTCTGCTAAAGGCATATCAAAACTCAACTCCACACGTTCGGTTGTTAAGTAGGTTTGATTGGTAATAACTCCTCGTTTTTCAATACACAAACCCATTACTTGCCCTACAAAATCGGATTTTGTAATGATAGTCGCTTTTATAAATGGCTCTTCTACTCTATCTAAACCAGATGGATCTGGTAAATCACTTGGGTTATTGACCAATAAAATTTCGTCTACATTTTTTTTCACAAAAGCATGGTAAGACACATTGGGAACTGTTGTAATTACAGTCATTCCAAATTCACGTTCTAAACGTTCTTGAATTATTTCCATATGTAACATTCCTAAAAAACCACATCTAAAACCAAAACCTAAGGCTGCGGAGCTTTCGGGAGCAAACACTAAAGAAGCATCATTTAATTGTAGTTTTTCCATAGAGCTACGTAACTCTTCAAACTCCTCTGTATCTACAGGATAAATACCTGCGAAAACCATTGGTTTTACTTCTTCAAAACCATCAATTCTTTCTGTCGTTGGGTTTTGAGCATCGGTAATTGTATCGCCTAC
>CAZOQL010000074.1:0-12521 GCA_964582005.1 uncultured Flavobacteriaceae bacterium
TTCTTTAGGTGCTAATTTATTTTTACGCTATGGTAATTTTTTAGAAAAATTAGAAGTGAATTTAGATTTTGCTTACCAAAGAGACAAACGATCGTTTCATAATATATTTAATACAAATCCATATACCGTAAACGGTGTTAGCAGACTTACTCTTGGCGCTAAGTACCTTATTTATAATGCCAAATACAAAGATAAATCTAAAGAAATTAGAAGTTGGAAAAAAAGACATGCCTTTGATTGGTCACGATTGGTTCCTTCGGTAGGTGCTTATGTAGGTTGGAACTCTAACCTTTTAAATTCTGGTTTTAAAGTCGATGGTATGAGTATAAAAGCAGCTGCTTTGTTACAAAATGACATAAATAGTCGTTTTGTAATTTTGACTAATTTAGTTGTTGACAATATTCTTCTAAAAAACTTGGAATATGGTTATATACTTACAGCTACTTATGCCGTAAATAAAAAATGGTCTATTTTTGGAGAACACCAAGGTACGTTTCGAAAAATTAGCAATAACGAATTTCAGTATGGTGCTGGAGCTGCATATTTATTAAACAATGATGTACAATTAGACATTTCAGCCAGAACCAGTTTTGTTGGTAGCGGAAATAGCTATTATGGTAGTTTAGGTGGTTCTTGGAGATTAGACAGACATATAAAAAAGAAGAAAAGCACTAATGCTTTAGAAGGAACTAAAGAACCCTTTTTTAAACGTTTATTTAAGAAAAAGAAAAGACGGAGTAAAAAGGTTAAAAAAGTAAAAATTAAAAAACGTAAAAAAAGTAAACGCGCCAAAAAGGGAACACCTTCCTTTTTTAAAAAGAAGAAAAAAAGAAAAAAGAAAGAATAATGCAACTTTTTTTTGATAAAAATATAAAACAAGGCGATACACAATTTACTTTTAATAAAATTGAAAGTAAACATATTGTTAAAGTACTACGCAAAAAAGAAACGGATATTCTATACATAACCAACGGAAACGGTTTGTTATTTACTTCAAAAATAAGTAGCGCTAATGATAAAAGATGCTTGGTTGAGATTACCCAAACTGACATGGTAAAAAATCAATTAGAATACGATTTGCATATTGCTATTGCCCCAACAAAAAACAACCAACGGTTTGAATGGTTTTTAGAAAAAGCTACAGAAATTGGTGTTTCCGAAATCACACCACTAATTTGTGCGCATTCTGAACGTAAAATAATAAAACACGATAGATTAGAAAAAGTACTGATAACCGCAATGAAACAAGCCAACCGATTTCACTTACCTAAATTGAACGCAGTAATTCCTTTTAAAAAATTTATTTCTAATACTATGGAAGGCGATTTGTTTATTGCCCATTGCGAAGAATCTTCTAAATTTACTTTACAATCTAAACTAGTTAAAAAAAATAAAACTACCATATTAATTGGACCAGAAGGTGATTTTTCTTTAAACGAAATAACCCTTGCTTTAAACAATCAATTTACTCCAATATCCTTAGGGAAAAGTCGTTTACGAACCGAAACTGCTGGTATTGTAGCAGCGCATAGTGTTGCCTTTATAAATGAATAAATCATGAAAAAATTACTCTTTTTTTTAGCCCTTATAACTATTCCGTTTTGTTATGCACAAGAAGTTGCCATTTTAAAATACGATGGTGGCGGAGATTGGTATGCTAACCCAACAGCTGTACCTAATTTAATTGCTTTTTGCAATCAAAACATACAAACAAAAATTAAAGAAACACCTAAGATTGTTTCTCCAAATAGCATTGAAATATTTAATTATCCTATGGTTTTTATGACTGGTCATGGCAATGTTTTTTTTAATGAAAGCACTATAGGAAATTTTAAAAATTATTTAATTTCTGGAGGGTTTTTACATATTTCGGATAATTACGGTCTGGACAAATACATCCGAAAAGAAATGAAAAAATTATTTCCTAATTTAGAGTTTCAAGAAATACCGCATACACATCCTATTTATAATCAAAAATATAAATTTGAAGGCTTGCCAAAAATTCATGAACACGATAATAAACCAGCACAAGGTTTTGGACTGTTTTATGAAGGTCGCTTAATTTGCTTTTACGATTACCAAAGTGACTTATCCGATGGTTGGGAAGACCAATCTATACACCACAATCCTGAAGAAACTCGATTAAAAGCACTTAAAATGGGAGCGAATATGGTACAATATGTTTTTATGAATTAAAACACTTTTTTTTAAGCTATTTTTTAATAATTTTAAATGTTTCTGTATTCGTATCTGCAATAACTTTTACAAAATAAGTACCTACACTTAATTTAGACACGTTAATTTGAACATTAGATGTATCGTTTGAATCTACATTCAACACCTCTTGACCTAATAAAGAATATACTTTTATAGAAGTAAACACTTTGTTTGCCTTAATAGTTAAAGTATTGTTTACAGGGTTTGGGTAATAGTTAAACCCTTCAATAAAATTATTATTATCTAAACTTAAAGTACTACATTGTACCTCAACTTCCCAACCAGAGCGAGTAACCGAAAAATCTGAAGTAAATTTAAAAGTTAAAGCACCTGTTGCGTGTGTAGATGTAAATGTACCTGGATTAGTGGTTCCAGAAAAAACACCTAATTGTGTAGCATTAACATCTGGTCCGTCATAAATGGTTAAAAAATCATAATCAAACTCTAAATTAAAACTTAAAAATTGAACGCTAACATTAACAAATCATGAAGAAGGAAAAATGGTCGTTACTTTATTTTCATTATTAACATAATTATTATTAATGCCACCAGAATCTACAAAAGGAGCACCATTACAAAAATCTAATGCGGTTGTATAGGTAACTGGACCAATCCAAACACTATCATCATCGCCAATGTTTAAACCACAATTTGCACGTAAGTAGACATCATAACTTACACCAGATGTTAAGCCTGTTATTGAATAGGAGTTCGTTGTTGTTTGTATCGTTGTTCCCTGACCTTGAGTAAATCCCATTAATCCATATTCTAATTCCCAATTAGCTTCTGTATTTCCCGCTAACCAACTTACATCAATCGCAGTTTCAGTAATGAATACTGCGTTTAAACTTGTTGGTTTCGGGCAAGTTGGCGCTTCTAAAATGGCAATATCATCTATACTAATATCTCCTTGATAATCAGAACCCATAATAGCTCTAAAACGCACTCTAACTTCTCCCGTATAAGCAGCTAAAACTAAGGTCTGTTCTTGCCAAGGACTTGCTTCAAAATTTTGCTGTTCTCCATTAATAACTATCTCATCTTCATACCAATTTCCATTATTAAAAACATCAATATGTAAAGAGTTTATCGCAACACCATACATATGGTAATAAAAAGACAATTGTGGTGTATTTAGATTGGTAATATCAACCATTGGAGTAATTAACTCTGCTACATCTCCTTGAGATGCTGGGTCACTGGCTTCTATATAAAAATATTGATCTCCACTATTTGCTGTATTTGGTCCTGTATTGGAAGAAACCGTTGTACCATCCGAAGAAATATCCCAACGAAATATATTATCATTATTATTTGGAGTAGATAACCAGCAATTCTGAATATCAGAAGAAGTTGTAGGTAGGTGCGTTTCTACATCATCTAGCCAAGGAGCAGTAATATTTGACATATTTAAAAAACTTATCGTTTTCTCATCATTTTGCGCATTCTCATCACCAACTAAGGTTATCCAAACTCGTAAAATATAATTTGTTTGCGGCACTAAAGTAATTGGTTGTGTAAAATCAAAATTAACCGTAAAGCCATTATTTAACGTATTTACATACACTTCTTGTACAATAGGTTCTGAATTTAATTGATAGGAAATAGTGAAGTTTTGTTGGTTATTTACACCAACATTGGCAATAGTTACACTTACTATTTCACTATTACCACCACAAGAAACACCAGATATTGGGTTTAAAATTGCCGTTAACTCTAAATCATTATCTAAATCGCAATTATACAATCCGCCAGCATGGTATTTTGCAATAGTTCGTTGTGATTGCCATCCATCTGCTCCAATTGCTTTCATTGCATACCATACTTCATCTTGATAATTTGTAATTGATAGCGAAATAGTATTTGTTGTAGAAGTAGCAACTAAATCCATATATTTATTTCCTAATACATATAATTCGTAAGAAACTGCGTTTGCAACCGCATTACAAGTTACTATCATCGTATCAGGGCAAACTTGCGTTAAATTCACACCAGTAACAACAGGGGCTATTGAAAATACAACATGAGATTGATCACTTGAAATTCCTTTAGTAACTTTTACCAAACATGTACCAGATATAGTTGTAGGTACATTCCACTCATACAAGCGATTACTACTTGGCACTGTTGCAATTATATGCCAATTTACACCATTATTTGTAGAGTATTCAAGCAACACATTGGTTGCATCATTTTTAGCATCCCAATGAATAACTTCGGTATCATTTGGCGTAAAAGATTCGCCACCAATCGGATAGATTAAAGTAATGTCATCCGAAATAATTTCATAAACAATAAAATAATTTTGAGGTCCAAAAGGCACGTTAAAACCAGTAACATTAATAGTATAATTTCCTGGTATTGGATTTTCAACTAGAACTTGCTCCATATTATTTAAATGATCTACGCCATTGGTTGCTGGGTTATTTAAGGTAGTCGCATTTGGCGTTGGGTCTAATATCCAAGGTAATAAAGTTGCATTAATAGGGTTTGTCACTACTAAATCTAAATCATTCACCAATGCAGTAGCACTTGACGGACTTGCTGCAGGATCATTCCAATACAGCATAAACCGAACCTCTTTTGTTCCTGCTGGAATAGCAATAGTATGGTTATTATTATTTCCTTGTGAAACAACATCATTTAAAAATCGATTATCTTCTATTAAAATAGCAGCTCTTAAAGCATTTATATGTCCCCAACCGTATTTATAATCTGGACCTACATTACCTAAATCATTGGTGGTATTTAACATGATAGCTTTTATCAAAGCTGATTCTGGTAAATTACCTCCATTATTTTGTTGGTATGCTTCGTATAATACCGATGCTATACCTGCAATATTTGGCGCAGCTCCAGAAGTTCCTCCAAAAGAACGATAGGTATTATTATGATCTGTTGACATTTGATTTTGTCCATTAGCAGCAATATCTGGTTTTATTCTCCCGTCATACGCTGGACCTCTACTACTAGAGCCAACCAAAGATCCATCGTAATAAATATTTGCCGTTGCAATTACATTTTTACCTTGCTTATGTCCGCCAGTAATATTTCCCCAACCACTTCCTGCCCCATAACCACAATCACTGCCTCCTGAATTTCCTGCAGAATACACATGTAATAAGTTTAGATTATTATTAATTTGTGTGTCTACCGTTTGAGAAATACTAGTATAACCTGCATTACAGCCATTTCCATACGAAGAATTTGTTATTTGAACGGAACCATTATTTATTAATATATTTGTTTCGTTATCTAAAAAATCGGGTACATAATCTACTACGTAAAGAGAAGCTCCTGGTGCCATTCCTTTCATGTATGGATTTAAATTTCCTGCTCCAGTCATTATACCAGCTACGCCATCGCCGTGATTTCCTCCTGTACTTGTAATAATATTAGTTATTCTACCTTGAAAATCGATATGTGGTCCAACAGAGCCGTCATCTCTAACCATAACACCAATACCATCTCCAGTATATTGTCTTCCTGCTGTATAACTAGTATTTACGGCATTTACTCTGTGTAAACTCCTACCTCTTGTATCTTCTTTTATGGAAGGTGGCGCAATTTGTTCTACCCATTTTACAAATACTAAAGAAGCTAATTCATCAATCTTATTTTTATTTATTTCAATAATTAAGTTTGGAAAAAATTCATTTTCTCTTATTATTTTCACATCACTTTTTAGCAAATTGTTTTTTACGTGATTTTTAGGAATAAAATCATAATAAGTTAATGACAATTTAATATTATCACCATTAGTTGCCCATTCCCCAAAAGATTTATCTTGTAGGTTTAGAGATAATTTGTATTCATTTTCAATAGGGAAAATTGCTATTACGCCTTTACTCCTTAAATAACTTATGGAAATTTTCTTAGGAAAATAGAACAAATAAGTTTTGTTAGGAATGTATTCCAATAACAACAAACCGCTATTTTTAAAATTTTCTTGTATTGTTTGTGATGGTATTTCGTTAAATTGAATATATCCGAAAAAACCCGTTTGGTACTTTGTATTTTCAGGAAAAGAATCCCAAGAAAAAGTATTTATATTCGCCTGAACAATGAGTGATTTTGATTGAAAATGAATTGCATTATCCGATTGAGAGTACGAAGTGATAATAATAAATAAAGAAATAATTAGCGTACTTATTTTACTTTTCATGAAGTTGTGTTAAAATGGAAAACAAATATAAAAAATATAGTACAAAACACCTCTTTCAAAAATATTATTTATATTTACTCAGGTTTAAAACAAAATTAGTTCAACAATTAAAGCTGTACATAATAATTCTAAAATAATTTATGGGGAAGATTACACTTTTTATTTTTACTCTATTAGCTACTTTTAACTTTACGTCTATCAATACTGAAATTAAAGAGGCTTATAAAAAATCAGATGTTGTTTTTATAGGAAAAATTATTGCCAAAGAAATAAAGCAAACACCGATAAATGTATCAAAAATAAATGCAATTCAAAATTACATTAGAACGGTTTATACTTTTGAGATAATAGAGCTATTTAAAGGTCAGCAAAAATCTAAAACAATTAAAATCACTACAAAATACAATGCTTTTAATTTTAAAATGGGAGATGTCTATTTAACGTATGCTTATCTATCTAAATATTTGTTGAGTAATAATTTCTATATAAATAATGAAACGGTAATTCCTTTTTTAGCGGTAAAAAAACCTTCTAGAATAAGACCTATCGAAATTGTTTCAAAAAAAGAATTGAAAAAACTACGAAAATATGCTAAAAGAGAACGAAAAAATCAGAAATAAAAGAACTTAAATCTCCATTAAATATTTTATGGTTAATTATTTCAGATCCGTAACAAATAGCTCTATAGATTATAATGCACTATTTTTTATGATTGATAGAAACAATTACGGAATCACCTATCAATTAACAGGTATGAATGGTGGTGATAACTGTATAAATACGATGATGTGGTTTGATCTAAAAACGAAATTAGGTTACATCTTTATCGGGAATACTGTCGCAAATAAAGTAAGTAAGCGAAATTATATTTGGCCATATAAAACCTTAGTAAGTTTGGGCGATAGTGTTTTAATGGAAAATAGCTCCTTTAGCAATAAAATACAAATGGCATAATTTACACAATAGAGTACAAGATTTATTTTTAAAAAAACAATTTAATGACAACACGAGAAGTAAGTAAAACAGAATACAATCCCTATTACGGTAACTATATTAATAAAGTAGATTCTAATTTAGAATTAATAAAAAGTTTTGTAATTGGTAAAGAAAAAGTTTTTAATTTTTTTAGTAGTACCCCAATAGAAAAATTGGATTACGCAGATGCTAAAGAAAAATGGACGATAAAAGAAGTTTTTCAACACATAATAGATACCGAACGTATTTTTATTTACCGGCGTTTTAGGGTAACTAGAAACGATAAAACTTCATTAACAAGTTTTGACCAAAATATTTATATAAAACCATCCAACGCTAAAAATAAAACGTTAAAAGAACTTTTAGATAAATTTATTGTGACTAGAAATTATTCTATATCTTTATTGCAAAGTTTTACAAATAACGTTTTAAAAAATATAGGAAAATCTAATAACGATAACATGTCAGCTAGAGCCGCAGATTTTACCATTATCGGTCATGGAATTTGGCATATGAAAATTATAAAAGAAAGATACTTATGATAAAAACGGAAATAAAAATACGCTTTGTAACAAAAAAGAACGTTACACAGCTAGTCGATTTATGTGAAGCTCATGCTATTTACGAAAAAAATACGTATTCAAAAAAAGGAAAAGTTAACCAATTAACGATTGATTTGTTTTCAGAAAATCCAAAATTATATTGCTTGGTCGTAGAAAAAGAACGACAATTAATGGGTTATGCAACCTATATGAAACAATATGCCACTTGGGATACAGAAAACTATATTTATATGGATTGCCTTTTTATGAATGAAAAAGCACGAGGTTTAGGTTTGGGACAAAAATTAGTAAATCGAATAAAAAAAGAAGGACAAAAATCACATTGCAACTTAATACAATGGCAAACTCCAAATTTTAACACACGTGCCATTAAATTTTACAATAGAATTGGAGCTACAAGTAAAAATAAAGAGCGTTTTTATCTTGAAATAAATTAATCTATGTTAGAAATTAAGACCCTGTAAATTAGTAGAAAAACATCTTCTTTCAACAAAAATAAAAAAATCACCACTTAATTTCGGATAAATTTAGTTGTTTAAGAATTGTATTTGATTTTGAAAAGTGCTTATTTCCAAACCAAAAACCACGATTAGCACTTAAAGGCGATGGATGACCAGATTCCAAAACATAGTGTTTGTTTTTATCTATGTTTTTTCCTTTCTTTTTGGCAAATCCACCCCAAAGTAAAAAAATCACATGCTCTTTTTTGGCAGATATTAATTGAATAACCGCATCGGTAAATTGCTCCCAACCCTGTTTTTGATGTGATCCCGCTTCACTTTCTCTAACTGTCAATGTAGCGTTTAGTAACAAAATACCTTGTTTTGACCAAGAAATTAAATCACCTGATTTTGGTATTTCCTTACCAATATCCTCTTTTAGCTCTTTAAAAATATTTTTT
Source organism: uncultured Flavobacteriaceae bacterium (assembly GCA_964582005.1). Lineage (GTDB taxonomy): Bacteria > Bacteroidota > Bacteroidia > Flavobacteriales > Flavobacteriaceae > S010-17. The sequence goes on from CAZOQL010000074.1 coordinate 8,822, forward strand.
AAAGATGGCGGATGAACAGCTTGATTATTCACCGAAAAACACAAACCATTTGCTTGTCCTTTACCGTGATACGGATCTTGTCCAATTATTACCAATTTTAAATTGGCAAATGCACATGCATTAAACGCTTCGAAAATTTGATTTTTTTTGGGATAACAAGTACTATTTTCATATTCTTTTGTAAGATATATAAGTAAATTCTTAAAATATTTTTTATCTAATTCACTCTGCAAAATAGTTTGCCAATCGTTAGTAATAGGTAGATTCATAAAAATTAATCGATCACATTATTAATTTTTTCCCAAAGTACGTTGTCAAAACCTGAATTAGCCAATTGCTGTGTACCAGCACTTTCGCCACAACGTATTACAACCATATTTTTACTCGGTACAACATAAATTTTTTGATCATTTGCACCTAAGGCTGCATACATATCATTTGATGCGTTCGGTATAATGGAACCCGAATGCGAAGCCGCATCTGTTCCAATAAAATTAGCTTTACCATTCAACCACCATAAATAACCGTAAGCAGGATTTAAATTTTGAGAAGAATTTATCATCTCATTAAAATACGCTCCCGAAACAATAGTATTGTCGTTCCATTTTCCTTTATGTAAAGAAAGTAAACCAAAACGAGCCATACTTCTTGTATTACTTGAAAAAATATTTAAATATATTAGACTACTCCAAGAACCATGCATCCCGATTTTATCGGAAATATTTGTTTTAATAAAAAGTTTAAAATTCATTCCTGTACTTTGACTCAACATATTTTGTACTTGAATAAATGCGCCTTGATGGTAATTCCAAACCGAACCTGCATCGGCATGATATTGCATGCAATTAGGTAAAGTACACGACCAATCCAAAAAAATATTCGGATTATTCACCAAACCAGTTGTCATCGTTAAATGGTGCTTAATGGTGATTAAATTTTGTTTTGCATCGGTTAAGGACGACCAATTATCACCAAGCACATCGGATGTTTTATTCGTAATAGAAAAATAATTTTTATCTTGTGCAATTCCTACAGCAACAGCCGTTAAGCTTTTAGCTGCCGAATACCAAGGCCAAACTGCATTTTGCGTATGGTTATTAAAATATTTTTCTATAACTATTTTACCATCTTTTAGAATAATAAAACCTTTGGTGTTTTTTTCTTCTAAATACGTATATAAGTTTTGAATTTCATTTACATTCCATCCCAAACTACTTGGTGTTTCTGTTTGCCAAGCGTTTCCAGTTAATGGCGGAAAATAATCTGTATTAGTTGGATTTGGTTCATTTTGATCGTTTGCACAAGAAAAAGAGACTAAGCAAAACAGGTAAATAAAAAAATATTTATACATAATTCAAATTTTATTAAAGAAGTAAGACTAAACGAAAACCAATTGGTTTAATTACATTTGCGCTAATATAATTAAAGTTTTACATGCGTACAAAATATTCATCAAAAAATAAAATTAACGTCATTACACTTGGCTGCTCTAAAAATATTATTGATAGCGAAGTGTTAATGGGACAATTAAAAGCGAATAATAAAAATGTTGTTCACGAAGATCAAAAAGACGAAGGTAATATTGTTGTCATAAACACTTGTGGTTTTATTGGCAAAGCTAAGGAAGAGTCGGTAAATACCATTTTACATTTTGCACAAAAAAAAGAACGTGGCGAAATAGATAAAGTTTTTGTTACTGGCTGTTTAAGCGAACGTTATAAACCAGATTTAGAGAAAGAAATACAAAATGTAGACCAGTATTTTGGCACGCACGATTTACCTAATTTGTTAAAAGCTTTAGGAGCCGATTACAAACACGAACTAATTGGCGAGCGTCTAACAACTACACCAAAACACTACGCGTATCTTAAAATTGCCGAAGGCTGTGACAGACCTTGTTCCTTTTGTGCCATACCGCTAATGCGAGGAAAACACGTTTCTAAAACGATGGAAAATTTAGTAATCGAAGCACAAAAATTAGCCGAAAAAGGCATTAAAGAATTAATTTTAATAGCGCAAGATTTAACCTATTACGGTTTAGATATTTATAAAAAAAGAGCTCTCGCCGATTTGTTAAAGGAACTCATTAAAATTGATGGCATAGAATGGATTCGATTACATTATGCTTTTCCTAGTGGCTTCCCTATGGATGTATTGGAAGTTATGAGAAACGAACCTAAGATTTGTAATTATCTAGATATTCCGTTGCAACACATTAATAGTGACTTATTAAAATCGATGAAACGTGGTACAACTGCTGAAAAAACAAAAGCATTGGTTAAAAAATTTAGAAATTTTGTGCCAAATATGGCAATTAGAACCACAATGATTGTTGGCTATCCTGGCGAAACCGAAGCAATTTTTCAAGAATTAAAAGAATTTATTCGTGAAAGTGAATTTGATAGATTGGGTTGTTTTACCTATTCGCACGAAGAAGATACTAGCGCGTACTTATTAGAAGATACCATTTCGCAAGACGTAAAAGAAAGTCGTGTTGCCGAAATTATGGAAATGCAAGCCGAGATTTCCTTTAACCTCAACCAAAAAAAGGTTGGTAAAATTTTTACTTGTATTTTTGACAGAAAAGAAGGCAACGATTATATTGGAAGAACTGAATTTGATTCGCCCGATGTAGATAATGAAGTTATTGTAGATGCGAGTAAACATTATTTACAAACTGGTCAGTTTATCGATATTAAAATAACCGAAGCAACCGATTTTGATTTATATGGAGAACCAGTAACACTTAGTAAAATAAAGAATCTATAAATTATTATTTGTGAAAAAGGAATCTTGTAATTTAAACGATAGCGGCTGTAAAACGACAAACAAAACAGATAATTTAGACGAATATTGGTGTGCCAAATATACCGATATGGATTACACAAAATCTGGCTGGTACGAAAAAGAAGCAAAACCTAGTTTAGATTTAATTGCGCAATGCAATTTAAAAAAAAAGGCTAATATATTGAATGTTGGTGTTGGCGCTTCAACTATAATAGATTCATTATTAGCTGAAAAATACACTAATTTAATTGCCAATGACATAAGTAGCTGTGCTTTAAATACAATTAAAACGCGTATTGGAGTATCTAAAGATACCGTAAATTGGATTGTTGACGATTTAACAAACCCAACAGAATTAAATAATTTACCGCAATTAGATCTATGGCACGATAGGGCTGTATTACATTTTTTTTTAGATAAACAAGACCAAAAAAATTATTTTGATTTACTTCATAAAAAAGTAAAAAAAGGTGGTTTTGTACTTATCGCTGCTTTCAATTTAGATGGCGCTACAAGTTGCTCTGGACTACCAGTTTTACGTTACAATGCCTCTTTATTAGAAGTTAAACTTGGTCGTGAATACACTATGTTAAAAGCTTTTGATTATGAATACAAAATGCCTAATGGCGAAATACGTAATTATGTGTATACTCTTTTTCAAAGAAAAATAGAATCTTAAACATAATTAATCTGTATTGGAGAACTTTATTTTTTAATAACGGTTTATGTAAGCGTAGTTGCGGATTTTAAGGCACTTACCTTTCAATTTATCACTAAATTTTGTTCAAAGATACAAACTTTCAATTTATCACAAAACCCGCAATTACGTTTACATTTTGTTGTGTTTTCGTACTTTATTTTACGTTCTGCTGATAGCGTAGGCAAGACATACTCTTTTGCAATTTTGGCTTGT
>CAZOQL010000075.1:0-12495 GCA_964582005.1 uncultured Flavobacteriaceae bacterium
TGTTTTTGATGTAACCTGGGATAATTTAGAGTTAAAACAGCGCATGCGTCATATTTACGTTATCGTTAAAAAAACAATTATCAAAGGATTATAAAACTATGTTATCTCAAGTTTTAGAAATCACCAAGCAATTACAAAAAAACAAAACAAAAGGGCAAAGTTTTGAATGGATGTTTTTGCCTGAATTTATAGAGTTATATGGTTTAGATGATTTTAAATCTTCCATAAAAGCATTTGAAATTGTAACACAATTTACCAGTTGCGAATTTGCAGTTCGACCGTTTTTTATTAAATACCCTAAAGAAATGACTGCACACATGCTACTTTGGTCTATACATAAAAGTGAACACGTAAGACGTTTGTCTAGTGAAGGTTGCCGACCAATGTTGCCTTGGGCTATGGCATTACCAACACTTAAAAAAGAACCAACATCCATTTTACCTATTTTAGAAAATTTAAAAAACGACCCTTCAGAATACGTTAGAAGATCGGTTGCTAATAATTTAAACGACATTGCTAAAAACCAACCAGAATTAGTCATTAAAATAGCTAAAAAATGGTTAGGTAAAACAGCAGAAACTAATAAGTTAGTAAAACACGCTTGTAGAACTTTGTTAAAAGCAGGAAATAAAGAAATTATGCCTTTATTTGGTTTCGGTTCGGTAGATAATATAGAAATTAATAATTTTCAATTTATAGAAAACACCATTAAAATTGGTGCTAATTTAACATTCACTTTCAATCTTAAAAACAAGAATAATAAAGCCATATTATTACGTTTAGAATATGCTATTTATTATCAAAAAGCAAACGGAACATTAAGTAAAAAAATCTTTAAAATAAGCGAAAAAACATATCCAAAAAACACAAACATTGTAATAACAAAAACACAATCCTTTAAAGCAATTTCAACACGTAAATTCCATGTAGGCTTACATCAAGTAGCTATTGTTGTAAATGGTACTGAGTTTGATAAAAATAATTTTTGGTTGGAATAATTAAAATTAGTATTATCTTTACCTTTTTAAGAGAAAATTACAATTATGAAAAAAATAAGTGTACTTATAATCGTTCTATTATTACAATCTTGTATAAATATTTTTGGAGAACCAGCTACAACTGATGTGCGAGTATCGCAATATACTCCTGTTTTTATGGAAAGAGATGAATTTGAATCTTCCGTAGCACTTCAAAACTCAAACACCATTGGCGAAGCAGGAAAAATATATGTATATAACGACTATTTATTTATCAATGAAAAAAACGAAGGTTTTCATATTTTTAATAATTCTAACCCTAGCAACCCAACCGCTATAAAATTTATAAAATCACCTGGCGCAACAGATTTAGCAATAAAAAACAACAGTATTTATATTAACCAAGCAACGGATTTAATAGCTATAGAGTTAGGTGTGAATTTACAATCTATTACAGTTACCAAACGAATTCAAAATGTTTTCACAGAGTTACTTTCTCCTGATGGATTTCGTGTAGATACTCCTGATGGAAAAGTTTTAGTAAAATGGGTTCTTAACTAATTAATAATATATACCATGAAATATTTTATCCTATTTATAATTAGTATTTTTTTTATTGGATGTGGCACTAATGCAGATTCCAGCAGTTTGTCAACAGATACAGGAATTGGTGGTTCTACAGCAAGATTTGCTATAGTAAACAACTATCTTTATACCGTTGATGAAAATAATTTAAATGTTTTTTCTATAAACGATACAAACAACCCTGTTTTTTTAAACGAAGTATTTATTGGTTTTAGAATAGAAACTTTGTTTGCTTTTGAAAATAATTTATTTATTGGGTCACAAGATGGCATGTTTATTTATAGTTTAAATAATCCAGAAGTTCCTTTACAAGAATCTTCTATTTCACACTTCACTTCTTGTGACCCAGTTGTTACAGATGGTACTTATGCCTATGTTACGTTACATTCTAATTCTGATTGTGGAAACGATATTAATTTACTAGAAATTTATGATGTAACCGATGTACAAAACCCAATTTTGAAACATGAGCGCACTATGATAAATCCGAAAGGATTGGGCTTATATAATAACTATTTGATTATTTGTGATGATGAGGTTAAAATATTTGATATTTCAGATCCAGAAAACATGAACTTTGTAGCTAGTATTGCTATTGCAGGGTTTGATGTTATTATTAAAAACAATCACTTATTAGTTGTTGGTAACGAAGGTTTGTATCAATATAGTTTAGACGCAACTAATATTCATAATATAGAATTACTGAGTACAATTAGTTATTAATTTGAGTTCGATAGAATTTCACCATTTCCTTATACTTCCTTATCTCTTTTTAAACTAAAAGAAGCCCTTCAAAGCCATGTCTGGTCTAAGAAAAAGGCTAATTTTTTTTACTACAAATGTATATAGAACTCAGATTAATAATGCGCTAAATGATAATTACTTCTCTCCTGTTTTGGGTGAATAGTTATTGTAGAAATAAGGTTTCTAAAATAAGACCTAAAAAATGTCATTCATATTTTGTACATTTGAACCCTTATAAGCTCTCGTAAAATAATGATTACACACATTAAAGGAAAACTAGTAGAAAAAACACCAACACATGCTATCATAGACTGCAATGGCGTAGGTTATTTTTTAAACATTTCGTTAAATACATTTTCGAAAATACCCGATGCCGAAAATGTACTTTTATACACACATTTATCCATACGAGAAGATGCCCATACTTTATTTGGTTTTATAGATAAATTAGAACGAGAAATTTTTAAACTATTAATATCCGTTTCTGGTGTTGGTCCTAGTATTGCAAGAACCATGTTATCGTCAATGACATCGCAACAAATTCAGCAAGCAATTGCTAGTGAAGATATACCTACAATTCAATCCGTTAAAGGGATTGGTGCAAAAACAGCACAGCGAGTAATCATTGATTTAAAAGATAAAATAATAAAAACCTATAGTATTGATGCAAATTCTCTTGCCGTTTCTCACAATACAATTAAAGACGAAGCGTTATCTGCTTTAGAAGTTTTGGGCTATACCCGAAGACAAGTAGATAAATTAGTACAAAAAATTACACAAGCAACTCCTGATATTGGTTTAGAAGAACTGATAAAACAAGCCTTAAAAAACTTGTAAAATTTTGAAAAAGAACGTGAATTCCATATATAAAATATTAGTTGTGCTGTTTTTGGTGACAACTAGCACAATGCAAGCACAAATTCCGCCAGTAACAACAACGGCTGTACCAGATTCTATTCCACCAGTGCAATTACCCTATGATTTTAACAACAACCAGCAAGGTGGTTTGTTTTTAGATAGTACCGAATCTACCGTTATTTACGATGCCGCAACAGGTAAGTATATTTTCTTAGAAAAAATAGGTAATTATTACGTACAACGTCCTATTTATATGACTCCTAAAGAATATGAAGAATATCGCTTACAACGCGATATGACTGAATATTACAAAACCAAAACAAGTGCCTTAGACGGAAAGAAAAAAGATAGCGATGCCGCTAAGAAAGATTTATTACCTAAATTTTATATAAACTCTAAATTTTTTGAATCGCTTTTTGGATCTAACGAAATTGAAGTAAACGTACAGGGAAATATCTTGGTAAAATTCGGAATACTATACCAAAAAACCGAAAACCCACGTTTAAGCGAACGTTTACGAAAAAGCACTTCCTTTGATTTTGACCAAAAAATTAGCGCAAGTATCAATGCAAAAATAGGTACAAGATTGGCAGTAAATATAAATTACGATACCCAATCTACCTTTGATTTTCAAAATTTAATAAAATTAGAATTCACACCAACCGAAGATGATATTTTACAAAAAATAGAAGTTGGTAATGTAAGTATGCCCTTACAAAGTTCTTTAATAAAAGGCGCGCAAAACTTATTCGGTTTTAAAACCAAATTACAATTTGGTGCTACCGAAATCACCATGGTTGGCGCAAAACAACAATCACAAACTAGAAGCGTTTCGGCACAAGGCGGCGCAACCGTACACGAATTTGAATTAAAAGCAAGTGACTATGATAAAGACAGGCACTTTTTTTTAGCACAACGCTTTAGAAACGATTACGATAATGCTTTAGCAAATTTTCCATTAATAAATAGTTCGGTTAACATTACAAGAGTGGAAGTTTGGGTAACTAATAGAAATAACCAAACCGAAAATGTGCGTAATATTGTTGCTATTGCAGATTTGGCTGAAGGCGATGCAAACTTTGCTTCTACCACAACAGGTATTATTTATAACGGGCAAGGACCAACAAACGCTGCCAATAGTTTATCTAATTTAATAGCAACCGACAATGGACCAATACGTGATTTTGCAACCGTAAATACAGCATTAACTAGTAATGGCTTAACTGGTTTTAACCAAGGTACGGATTATTCTGTTTTGGTAAATGCACGTAAATTAATTGTTGGTAGAGATTTTACCTTGCAACCGCAATTGGGTTATATTTCCTTAAATAGAATTTTAGCAGAAAGTGAAGTATTATCCGTTGCTTATGAATATACCGAGAATGGACAAGTTTATACCGTTGGTGAATTGTCCGATAATGGTGTGGTTGCACCTGCAAATTTAGTAGTAAAATTATTACGTCCCGAAATTATATCAACCACAGCACATTCTTGGAATTTAATGATGAAAAATGTATACGATTTGCGTTCTTACCAAATGAACCCAGATGGTTTTAGATTAGAAGTTTTATACCAAGACGATGCTATTGGCGTACCTTTAAATGTATTGCAAAATATACAAACCAGTAATGCTTTAAAATCGCAACCTTTATTAAATATGTTGCGCGTAGATATTTTAGACTCTTCAAATAACCAAGAAGCAACAGGCGATGGATTTTTTGATTATGTGGAAGGAATAACCGTTAATTCACAAAAAGGTTTGATTTTTTTCCCATTAGTAGAGCCTTTCGGGTCTCATTTAGATGGTATTCAAAACAGTGGCTTGTTAACCGATGCGCAAGATGACTTATTTATTTTTAGAGAATTATACAATAGAACACAATCCGATGCGCAAAATAATTTTCAATCTAAAGACAAGTATCTTATAAAAGGATATTATAAATCCGAAGGACAAAACGGAATTCCATTAGGTGCATTTAATGTGCCAAGAGGTTCGGTTGTTGTTACTTCTGGCGGAAGAAATTTAGTAGAAGGTGTTGATTTTGTAGTAGATTATCAAATAGGAAATGTGCAAATTATCAATCCGTCTTTAATAGCATCTAACGCACCAATTGAAGTTTCGGTGGAGTCAAACAATGCTTTTTCTACACAAAATAGAATTTTTTGGGGATTAGATGTACAACACAAGTTTTCCGATCAATTTGCTATTGGAGGAACTGTTTTAAAATTAAATGAAAAACCATTTACCCAAAAAGCACAATTTGGCTCGGAACCTGTAAATAATACCATTGCAGGATTCAACCTAACCTATACAACCGAAGTACCAAAATTAACCAAATGGACCAATTATTTACCCAATATTGATACCGATGCGGTTTCTAATTTTTCTCTTCGTGCCGAAGCTGCCTATCTTTTTCCTAATTCACCAAAAGGAATAGAACTAAATGGCGAAGCGGCTTCGTATATTGATGATTTTGAAAGTACGCAAATACCGTTGAATATTGATTCGCCTTTACAATGGAAAATGGCAAGTATGCCACAAGAAAAATTAAATGGTACAGGTGCACTTATTTATGCCGATCCTACAGAAACTTCTAATTTAAAATTTGGTAATAGAAGATCGCAATTAGCTTGGTATACCATAGATCGTTTGTTTTACGGATCTTCCCTAAGACCAGATAGTGTAGATGATAACGAACTCTCTAGAGCCGAAACAAGGCGTGTTGATTATAATGAATTATTCCCTAATCAAGACTTAGATATTACACAGTCTAATTTAGTACAAACTTTAGATTTAGCTTATTATCCTAAAGAAAGAGGTGCGTATAACTTTAATACCAATGTAAATAACCAAAACGAAGTAGCAACTCCCGAAGATAATTGGGGTGGAATTATGCGTGCTTTAACTACAACAGATTTTCAACAAGCAAACGTAGAATATATCCAATTTTGGTTGATGGATCCTTTTGAAAATTATTCCATAACTACCCAAGAAGGTGCACCAAATGCTATAAATCCTTTAGATTTTAACGGAGAATTGTATTTTAACTTAGGTAATATTTCGGAAGATATTTTACACGATTCACAAAAAATGTTTGAAAATGGTTTGCCTGGCGATGGTAATCAAGCAGGAAACGTAACGGTAACCGATTATTCTTCCATTCCAATAACACAAGCCTTATTAAATGCCTTTACCGAAAGCGATACCGATAGACCAAACCAAGATTTAGGTTTTGATGGAATTAATGATACAGAAGAAAAAAATCGTTTTGTAAATTTTGCAAATTTTCAAGATCCTGCAAATGATAATTATGAATTTTTTAGAAGCAGCAGATTAGATGGTGTAAATGCTTCGGTTTTAACCAGGTATAAAAATTATAATAAAACGCAAGGTAACTCGGTAACCACTAATAATTCACAAGAATCGTATCCAACAGCAGCAACTCAATATCCAGATGTTGAAGATTTGAATAGAGATCAAACCATGAGTACAGCCGAAGCTTATTTTCAATATAAAATACCAATTAGTGCTTCAGGTTTTGTGGTAGGAACCAACAATATCATTAATAAAGAAACAAGAACGGTTACTTTAGCTAATGGTTCTAGTCAAACTACTTCTTGGTATCAATATAGAATACCAATTCAATCTATTGACTTTAATGACCCAACACAAGCTGTTGGTGGAATTTCAAGTTTTAATTCCATTCGATTTATGCGAATGTTTGTAACCAAATTTAAAATACCTGTTGTTTTACGTTTTGCAAAATTAGAATTGGTTAGAGGAAACTGGCGTAGATTTACCAAAGTGTTGCAAGAACCAATCTCTACACCGCAAGTAGATTTAACTATCTTAGAAAACCAAAACTTTGAGGTTGGTGTAGTCAATATATTTGAAAATAGTAGTAGATACGTAATGCCTCCAGGAGTTACACAAGAAAGATTACGAGGTAATACTTCTATACAAAGACAAAACGAACAGTCGCTTACCTTAAAAGTAACCGAATTAAAAACAGGGCAAACCAGAGCCGTTTTTAAAAATACTACGTTTGATATGCGTATGTTTAAAAAATTAAAACTCTTTGTACATGCCGAAAAGGTAAATGGAAGTAATCCTCTTTACGATCCCGAAGATGATGAAATTATAGCCATCATACGATTAGGTAGTGACCTTATTGATAATTATTACCAAGTAGAAGTGCCTTTGAAAATATCGATGGACAATTCCTTAGATGCCAATGAAGTTTGGAAAAACAATATTGAAGCAGTCTTGGAAGAGTTTGGAAAACTTCGTTTAGAACGTTTTAGCGATGCATCAGCAGCAGCACCAAATGTAGTCTACCCAACATTAACCAATGGTGGTATGGATGGTAAAGATTTTGGTACTTTTAAACTATTTGTAAAAGGAAATCCAACCTTATCTAAAGTAAAAAGTTTAATGCTTGGTGTAAAAAATATAAGTACTTCTAAACGCTCTGTAGAGGTTTGGTTTAATGAATTGCGCGTGGTTGATTTTGATAATGAAGGTGGTTGGGCTGCGGTAGCTAATGCGAATGTTAATTTTGCCGATTTTGCCGATATAGCTGCTTCTGGTAGAATCTCAACCAAAGGTTTTGGATCTATAGACCAGCGTATTGGAGAACGAAGTCAAGAAAATGTGATGCAATATGATCTGATTTCCAACATCAATTTAGGGCAATTACTTCCTAAAAAATATGGTATTAACCTACCTTTAAATATAAGTATTTCCGAAGAAGTTAAAAATCCAAAATACGATCCGCAATACCAAGATGTGTTGTTTGATAATACTACCATTGAAAATAGCCCTAATAGAAATAATGCTTCAGATTATACGAAAAGACGAAGTATTAGTTTAATTAATGTTCGTAAAGATAGAACAAATCAAAAACGAAAAAAACAAGTTTATGATGTAGAAAACTTATCGGTTTCCTTTGCTTATAATGATATGTTTCATAAAGATTTTAATGTAGAAAAATTTAACGATAAAAATATTAGAGCTGGTGCAAGCTATAATTATAGTTTTGATTCCAAAAGTATTGAGCCTCTAAAAAAAGTGAAGTTTTTAGGGAAAAGTAAATACTTACAATTACTAAAAGATTTTAATTTTAAACCTTTGCCAACAACGATATCTTTAAATTCTAATATTATTCGTTCTTACAATGAACAATTAGCAAGACCTTTGGTAGACGACCCATCTTTTCCTACTTTACCAACTCTTGAGCGTAGAAATTATGCCTTTGATTGGGATTATAATATTGCTTATGATTTAACCAAAGCACTTCAAATTAATTTTAGAGCTGCAAACTCCTATATTAACGATACTTTTGATAGAGATAGTAATAATGATGTTATTAACGGGCAAATCTTCGATAAATTTTTCACTATCGGAAGACCACAACATTACCATCAAAAATTAGATGCAACGTATAAATTACCTTTAAACAAAATACCTATTCTTGATTTTATAACAGGTACGTATAATTATACCGCAGATTTTGATTGGCAAGCGGTATCAAATGATCAAGTAACGTTGGTAGGTAATACCATACAAAACGCTAATACCCATACTTTTAATACTGATTTTAATATGAGAAAACTCTATAGAAAAATTGGAGTTAATAAATTATTTACTAAGAAAAAACGGCAATCAAAAAAGAAAAAAACGGCTAAGAAAAAAGAAGATAAAAATAAAAGTTCAAAAGCAACTATTTCTAGAGGAAAATTGAGAACTAAAAAGACCAATCGTAAAAAGTTATCTTTTGGTAAAAAAGCAATTTTAAGTATCGTTGATGTGCTTACTTCTGTTAAAAAAGTGCGAATTTCTTATACCGAAAACAATGGTACTTTACTACCTGGTTATACGCACAATGTTGGTTTTTTAGGTAGAGATACCTATTCTGGCGGAATTGCACCAACTTTTGGTTTTGTGTTTGGACGACAAGATGATATTCTAAATACGGCGTTAAGTAATAATTGGTTGGTTAGTAGAGCTGGAACCGATGCTAACTTGTATCCATATTACAACAAAACATATAGGAAAACACATTTTAATAAACTAGATATAAATTTAGACCTTAAACCGTTTAAAAACTTTACCATAGATGTTATTGCAAATAGAACTTTTACTAAAGATATATCACAACAAGTAGATGTTATTGATGATGGTGTTTTAGATCCATATTTTAATAATCCACCTGCAAATGAAATTGGTAACTTTGCCATAAGTCATTTTATGTTAGGTACTTCTTTTAAAAATAGTGATCAATTATTTACAGATTTTTTAGCTAATAGAAGCATTATTGCTAACCGTTTAGCAAACCAAACTGGACAACCAATTGCTGGTTATGGCGATTCTAACCAAAGTGTCTTATTACCCGCTTTTTTAGCGACTTACTCTGGTGAAAATTTACACAAAACAAAACTAAGTGCTTTTAGAAATATACCCTTACCAAATTGGAATATTACTTATAAAGGACTATCAAAAATTAAATGGTTTAAAAAACGCTTTAGAACAGTAACCTTATCACATAAATACCAATCTGCTTATTCTGTTTTAGGCTTTAATAGTAATTTACAATACGATGCTAATACACCATTACAAACCGATATTTCTAATAATTATATAAACGAAACCTTGTATTCTGGAGTGAATTTAGTCGAAGGTTTTTCACCATTAATAAAAGTAGATGTTAAAATGAAAAATTCTTTTTCCTTTAGAGGCGAAATTAAAACAGACCGATCTTTAAACATGAATTTTGCCAATAGCTCTATAACCGAAGTAAAAGGAAAGGAATATATAGTTGGTCTTGGTTATAAAATTAAAAATGTTAAATGGCGAATGAAAATTGGGGAAAACAGAAGAGTATTTAAAGGCGACATTAATTTTAAAGCAGATTTTGGAATACGAGATAACATAACACATATTAGGTCATTTGAAACCCAAACAGACCAAATAACAGGTGGACAACGAATCATGACTATTAAATTTACAGCAGATTATTCATTAAATAAAAATTTAACAGCTTCATTTTTTTACGACCAAAATTCCTCTAGATTTGCCATATCAACAACTTTTCCTAGAAACTCAATTAATTCAGGTATAAGTATTAGATACAATATTGGAAATTAACCGTAATATAAAATATAAAATATGAATCTTCCAGAAGAATTAAAATACACCAAAGATCACGAGTGGATTAAAATAGAAGGAAATATTGCAACCATTGGTATTACTGATTTTGCCCAAAAAGAATTGGGTGATATTGTGTATATTGATGTAGATACCCTAGATGAAAACTTAGATATAGAAGAGGTCTTTGGTAGTGTAGAAGCCGTAAAAACGGTATCGGATTTATTTATGCCATTAACGGGAGAAGTAGTTGAATTTAATGAAGCTCTCGAAGATAGCCCAGAAACAGTAAATTCAGACCCTTATGGCGATGGATGGATGATTAAAATAAAAATAGAAGACGAATCTCAATTAGAAGATTTATTAGATGCTAAAGCATATCAAGAACTTATTGGAGCGTAATAAATTTTTCATTGCAATAATAATAACAATTGCAATTGCCTATTTAAGTTTGTCAAATCCAATTGCACTTAAGCCGCCTATAAAGATTACTTTTTTAGATAAAATATTTCATTTTATTGCCTATTGTAGTCTTACATTAAGTTGGCTGTTTGCACTTAACAAGGTTTTAAAATTTAAGTTAATTACCATAAGTATATTTTTATATGGAATATTAATGGAATTTCTTCAAGGAATCCTTACTACCAATAGACAAGAAGATGTTTATGATATTCTAGCAAATAGCTTAGGAATATTGTTTGGACTTCTGCTTTTTAATATTTTTTACAAGTACTTAACAAAATATTTTGATAAATAATAATTAATTCAGTACATTAGCAACCAATTAAAACGAAATAATAATTATGGAAGTTAAAAAAAATCCAAAAGCAAACCTAGAAAACTATACAAAGATATTCATGTTGCTTGGTTTGGTTTTTTCATTGTTTATTATCTATCAAGGTATGGAATGGAAAACACAGTATAAAGTTACCGATCTTGGTGATGTTGCTGCATCGGATGAATTAGAAGAAGAAATTCCAATTACACAACAAAAAATAGAGGAAGTAAAACCACCACCGCCACCACCGCCACCAGCTCCCGAAATCATTGAAGTGGTTGAAGATGAAAAAGAAATAGAAGAAACCGTTCTAGAGTCTACAGAAACTGATGAAAATGAAGAAGTAGAGGTTGAAGTAGAAGAAATTGAAGAAGTAGAAGAAGAGGAAGAGGTTCTAGAAGACGTGCCATTTGCAGTTATTGAAAATGTGCCAGTTTTTCCAGGATGTAAAGGAAATAACAAACAACTTAAAAAGTGTATGTCAGAAAAAATTACCAAGCATGTAAGTCGTAAATTTAATACAGAATTAGCAAACGATTTAGGATTAGCACCTGGTATTAAAAGAATATCTGTACAATTTGTTATTGATAAACATGGTAATGTGACTAATATTAAAGCAAGAGCGCCACACCCAAGATTGCAAAAAGAAGCAATGCGTATTATTAAAATGTTACCTAAAATGAAACCTGGTAGACAACGTAATAAAGCAGTTGGTGTACGCTATAATTTACCTATAAAATTTAAAGTAGAAGATTAGTTTTTTACTTATATAATAGTAAAACCCTTCGGTAAACGAAGGGTTTTTTTTGGCATCTTTTTTGTGAGTATTAACATAATATTAACGCCTAAATTATTTATTATGAACAAACAAAAAGAATTACCAAATGTAAATTTACAAAAAACTTCGGTACTATTTATGCAATTAGGGCTAATCTTAGCCTTAGTAATTGTTTACTTTACCTTAGAATATGAATCTACTTATAAAGTAAATAAATTTGCAACCACACAAGCAGTTGAAGAAGACTATGTTTATATTCCAACAGATATTAAATATGAACCCAAAAAGAAACAAGAAAAAAAAGAAGTTATAAAAGAACCGAAAAAAGTGCTTATTAAAAAAACTACTAATTTTGTAATCGCTAAAAATGAAGAGGAAACTAAAGATAATGAGGTTGTTTTCAAAGAAATGGATGATGAGAAACCTGTTGAAAAATTAACACCAGATGTTATCCCAGAAATAGAGGATAGCGAGCCAGAAATAGAAACAATTCCATTTGTATTAATTGAAATTGCACCAACTTTTCCCGGTTGTATAAGTAAAGATGAGGCTAAGAAAAAAGCTTGTTTTAATAAAAAAATGAGTAAACATATTACTAGAAAATTTAATACAGAATTAGCGCAAACTT
>CAZOQL010000076.1:0-12341 GCA_964582005.1 uncultured Flavobacteriaceae bacterium
ATTTTTTTAGAGGAAATTTGAATTTTTACAAAAAGAACCAACCATTAAAAACAGTAACCTATATATGGATATTTTTAAATATCTTCTTAGTTTTCACAACTGCTCTTAAAAATCAAATGTATGTATTCGAATATGGCTTTACGTATAAACGAATTGGTGTTTATGTTTATTTATTCTTAGTTCTAATTGGTTTAATTTTTACCTTTATAAAGGTACTTAAAATTAAAAATGTAGTGTATTTATTTCGTAAAAATACACAAATTGCATTTGGTTTTTTGGTAATATCAGCTACCATAAATTGGGATGTTTTTATAACCGAATATAACATACAACACCTTAAAAAAGATAGTACGGATATATCGTATTTATTAAAATTATCAAATAATGCAAGTGAGCTGAAAAAATTTAAAGACAATAACGAGAATCGCCTCTTAGAAGATGATGCAACTGAAATTGAAAAAAAATACACGCGTTATAGAAACGGATTAGACGCTAATTCATGGCAAGAAAAGGTTTATGCAAACTTTAAATAACAAACCAATAAATATGCTAGTTTTAATTATGCTTTTAAGGTAAAACTATTGGTCCTAAGTAATAAAGCCAAAAATAAAAACCACTAATTCCGCCAATAAAACCAGCTAAAATAAAGGTAAATCTAAACTTTAATGGTATGATTTTAAAAATAACAAACAAAGAAATAAGCATACCAATAGCACCAAATAATATAGGAACTGTACCTGTTGGTAAATTTAAATATCTAGATAAATGAGCTTCATCACCACCAAAATAATTTCCACTACCATTTAAGATACCAAAAACGACACTCATAAATAAATTAAATACTTCTCTTAACCAAAATAAAGATAAAAAAACAGCAAACCAATCCGTAAATTGAAATCCATATTTAATAACTTTTTTTCTCCGAATAAAAATAAGCAACAAACCTAGTAAACCTGTAATCATTGTTTGTAATGGACCACCCAAAGTGATTAGAAAGCTGTTTTTATTGGCTATCTTTAGTAACCGATCGTATTTTTCTTTTTCTAAAAAATCTACGTTATTGTCAATTTCATTTTTATAGATTTGGTATAAATCGTATAATTCACTTTTTCCTTTGGGTTTAGAACTCATACTACCATAATGCAAGGTAGTTTCGTAGCCGAAGCTTTTAGCTGCTAAAATATGTCCATATTCATGAGAAATCGTTCCTATTATGGTAAATAATACAAAGGAAATACTAAAATATAAAAAATGTTTTTTGTAAAATTCAAAGTTCATAATTTATTAAATTGATGTTGTCTTTAATGTATTTTATTTTGTTAAAGTTCCCCATTCGCTCCAAGAACCATCATAAACAGCTATTTCATTTTCTAAAACTAAGAAACTAGCAAGATAAACAATACAAGCAGTAATACCTGAACCGCAAGAAAAAACCAAAGTTTTATCTGTATTTATTACTTTTAATACGTCTAAAATAGCTTCTTTACTTTTAAACATGCCATTTTTTAACACCTCTTGATATGGAATATTAATAGCGTTAGGAATATTTCCACTTCGTAAGCCAACACGACTTTCTACTCTTAAACTATAAAACCTATCCGAAGAACGAACATCTATCACAAGTTCTTTTCTATTTTCGCAATTTTGCTGTATTTGTTTAAATTTACGCACCTTATCGGGATGGTAATTTACTTTAAAATCATCTGTTTTATACGTGTTTTTAAGTTCTTTTTCGGTTATAAAATCGTTGGCAGTCCATTCTGGTAAACCGCCATTTAATACCGCACAATTTTTATGACCCATAATTTGGAACATCCACCAAACTCTAGGACTAGAAAATATGCCTAGCTTATCATAAACTATAATAATACTTTTTTTGTTAATGCCTAAATTTTGACATGCAGTTTCAAATGCTTCTGGACTCAAAAGTGTATTAGGAAATGGTTTTGTAGTATCCGAAAAAATATTTTTTATATCAAATTTTCGAGTACCTTTAATCTGTAAATTTTCTAAAACAGTTATTTTTCCATCTTTGTTTTGTTGTTGAGTAGCATCTAAAATAACTATATTTGGATTATCCAAATTATTATTAAGCCATTCACAAGATACTATTGGATACATAAATTAAGTTTTGGTACTATTCTACGAATATAAGTAAACGAATTTAGTCTATATTTAGGAATTATTAACTACAAGTCATGAAAAAAAGATATTTTTTATTAATCATTTTTGTTGTTTTTCTTGTAACTATAAACTCATGCGTTACCTTACGAAAAAACGACTCTATTTTAAAATGCATCACTATCGATAAAGGAAATCATTTTATTATATTCAAAAAAGAAATGCTATCGGTGTTAGAAAGATTATAAAAAATTTGTTTTATAAAAAATAAAGTTTATGTTTGTAACTCACAAAACAATAATGAACAGTCAAAATACATATCAATTTTATTTTAATTTCTTTTATTACTATATAGAAGAAACGAGATAATATATGTATTAAATAATAAAATATATAGAAGTCTCGATTTATCGAGGCTTTTTTTATTGCCTAAAAATTATGAAAATAGCCATTCAAGGTATAAAAGGATCCTTTCATCATATTGTTGCCAATTCGTATTTTGGTAATGAGATTGATTTGGTAGAATGTTTGTCTTTTGATGAAATGCCTTTTCTGCTGCAAAACAACAAAGCAGATTATCTGGTTATGGCTATTGAAAACTCTATTGCTGGAGCAATTTTAGCAAATTATAAATTAATAGATGAATTTAAATTAACCATAGTTGGTGAATTTTATTTACCAATTCAGCATCAATTAATGGCATTAAAAAATCAAACGATGCAAGATATTACCGAAGTTTGGTCGCATCCAATGGCAATTAACCAATGTCGTAAGTTTTTACGAAAACACCCAACTATTAAACTTGTTGAAGAAACCGATACAGCCGAAGTTGCTCGATTAATTCAAGAAAAAAAACGGAAAGGAATTGCGGCAATTGCGAGTGAAAAAGCTGCCAAAATATACCAACTAAACATTCTTGCAAGTAACATTCAAACCAACTCAGAGAATTATACGCGCTTTTTTATATTAAATAAAGTAGCAAATGAAAACTCAAATTACAATAAAGTCTCCTTAAAATTTATCACAAAACACCAACAAGGAAGTTTGGTGGAAGTATTACAAATTTTCAACAATAATGATTTGAATTTATCTAAAATACAATCTTTACCTATTGAGAATGATCCGTGGCAATATGCTTTTTTTGTAGATGTGATTTTTGAAAATAAAGTGCATTTTAATTCGGTTTTAACAAAATTAAAAGAAATAGTAAGTGAGGTGACCATTTTAGGAAAATACAAACTAGGCAAACGAAAGTAATACTATAAAAAACACGAATATGATTATTAATAGTTCCAATAGATTACATAAAGTTGAGGAGTACTACTTTTCTACAAAGTTACAAGAGATTAATACACTTGTTAAACAAGGAAAACCAATCTTAAATTTAGGAATTGGTTCTCCAGATTTAGCACCACCAAAAAAAGCAGTTACTGCTATTGCTAAAGCAGTTTTGAGTTCTAAAAATCATTCGTATAGAAGTTATAAAGGATTACCAGAATTTAGAAATGCAATTGCAAAATTTTATAAAAACAAATATGCTGTTTCTCTAAATTCGGAAGATGAAATTTTACCTTTAATGGGTTCAAAAGAAGGAATAATGCATATTTCTTTAGCTTTTTTGAATGAAGGTGATGCTGTTTTAATTCCAAATCCTGGTTATATGACCTATACTTCGGTAACCAATTTAGTTAAAGCGAAACCTATTTATTACGATTTATTTGAAAAAAATAATTGGCATCCTGATTTGGATGCTTTAGAAAAAGAAGATTTACAAAAAGTAAAAATAATGTGGTTAAATTATCCACATATGCCAACTGGAGCAGTTGGTTCTAAAAAATTATTTCAAAAATTAATTACCTTTGCTAAAAAACATCAAATATTATTGGTAAACGACAACCCTTATAGCTTTGTTTTGAATAAAAAACCACTAAGTATTTTTTCTATTGAAGGCGCAAAAGAAGTTGCTTTAGAATTAAATTCGCTTAGTAAAACGTTTAATATGTCGGGTTGGCGGGTTGGTATGGTATTAGGAAAAGCAAGCTATATAAAAACAATTTTAAAAATAAAAAGCAATATGGATTCTGGCATGTTTTACGGCATCCAAAAAGGTGCAATTGCAGCTTTAGAAATATCAGATAAATGGTTTGATAAAATGAATGTAATATATGCTAAAAGACGACAAGTAGTTTGGAAAATTTTAGATAAAATGCAATGTACTTATGATAAAAACAGTGTAGGTTTATTTGTTTGGGCAAAAATCCCTAAAGGAAAAAAATCTGAAGATCTAACCGATGAATTGTTATATGAAAAAGATATATTTTTCACGCCAGGGACAATCTTTGGTAGTAATGGCGAAGGTTACATACGTGTTTCATTATGTGCAAATGAACAAAAATTAAACGAAGCATTAAATAGATTGTAATATGATAATAACAATAATTGGCTTAGGATTAATTGGTGGTTCATTAGCTTTAGAATTTCAAAAAAAGCATACTATTTATGGTGTGGATACCAATAAAGAACACCAGAAAAAAGCGCTTGATTTAGGTTTGGTTGAGAAAATAATAACTTTAGATGAAATTGCAATTTCAGATGTAATTGTAATTGCGGTTCCTGTAGATATTACGCCAAAAATCACATTACAAGTATTAGATATTATTAACGAAAACACCTTAGTTTTTGATGTAGGATCTACCAAACAAGTAGTTTGTGATGCTGTAAAAAATCACGCTAAACGGAAAAATTTTATTGCAACACATCCAATTGCAGGAACCGAATTTTCAGGGCCAAATGCAGCCATTAAAAACTTGTTTTTTGAAAAAGTCATCATAATTTGTGAGCAAGGTTTAAGCGACCAAAAACAACTCATGAAATTGAAAGAATTAATAAAACCCATGCAAATGAAATTGGTTTATATAGATTCGGTAAAAAAACACGACAAGCACATAGCTTATGTATCACATTTATCACACATAAGCTCTTTTATGTTAGGTAAAACGGTTTTAGAAATTGAAAAAGGAGAAAAAAATATTTTTAATATGGCTGGCAGTGGTTTTGAATCAACGGTTCGTTTAGCGAAGAGTTCTCCTAAAACTTGGACACCAATTTTTATCCAAAATCAAAAGAATATTTTAAAATCGTTAGATGAATATATTAGTAATTTACAAGAATTTAGAAATTACTTATGCACAAACGATGCTGAAAATATGTATCAATCTATGGAAAAAACCAATCACATAAAAAAAGTCTTAAAAGGAATTAAATTATACTAACCGAATAAATAAAATAAAAATGGAAAATAAAAAAAACAACCAGTGGTTAAAAGAAATGGCATTAAACCATCCATTAGTAATTGCTGGACCTTGTAGTGCCGAAACCGAAGAACAAGTATTAAAAATAGCACATCAATTAAGTAAAACCGATGCTACCGTTTTTAGAGCAGGCGTTTGGAAACCAAGAACACGACCTGGTAATTTTGAAGGCATTGGCGCATTGGCTTTGCCTTGGTTACAACGGGTAAAAAAAGAAACTGGTTTGCTTGTTGCTGTTGAAGTTGCCAATTTAAACCATGTAAAACTCGCTTTAGAACACGATGTAGATATTCTTTGGATTGGCGCAAGAACTACTGTAAACCCTTTTGCGGTTCAAGAAATTGCCGATGCTTTAGAAAACACCAATAAAATAGTTTTGGTTAAAAACCCAATAAATCCCGATTTAGAATTATGGATTGGTGCAATAGAACGTTTACAAAAAGCAAATATTAAAAATTTAGGTGCAATTCACCGTGGTTTTTCCACCTACCAAAAAACATCCTATAGAAATAACCCAAAATGGCAAATTGCTATTGATTTTATGAATCGTTTACCAAACGTACCATTAATAAATGATCCTTCGCACATTTGTGGAAATAGAGATGGCTTAGCAGATGTATCACAAATGGCACTCGATTTGCAATTTGACGGTTTAATGATTGAAACTCATTTTGATCCTGATAAAGCTTGGAGTGATGCCAAACAACAAATAACACCAGCACGTTTAAGCGAAATGATTGCCAATCTAAAAATTAGAAAAATAGCTTTCGAAAAAGCAGATGCCATTAAAAATTTAGAGCATTTACGAAAAGAAATTAATATTATTGATGATCAAATACTAAAAGTATTAGCAAGTCGTATGCAAATTTCTAAAAAAATCGGACAAGCAAAAAAAGAAAAAAACGTAAGTATTCTACAACCAAATAGATGGGAAGAAGTTATGAAAAAAAGTATTAAATCTGGTAATTCTTTAGGTTTAAGTACCATTTTTATGGAACGTTTATATAAAGCTATTCATCAAGAATCTATTAAAATACAAGAAAAAATCATTTCACAATAATTTTACAAAATACAAGGTTAATCTATTAAATTGTATGCGTTTTTTTATTAATTTTGTATTTTTTCTTTCTAATTTTTACCTTAAAATCACGTAACTTTACCAAATCAAAAAACTAAAACACATACTAGTAATAAGACTTTCTGCAATGGGAGATGTTGCTATGTTGGTTCCCGTTTTACGGGTTTTACAAACCAACAATCCAGATGTGAAGATTACTATTTTATCTCGAAAATTTTTAGAACCTATTTTCAATAAAGAGATTTCTGGGCTACGTGTAAATTTTCACCAAGTAGATACTAAAGGGAAACATAAAGGTGTTTTAGGAATTTT
Source organism: uncultured Flavobacteriaceae bacterium (assembly GCA_964582005.1). Classification (GTDB taxonomy): domain Bacteria; phylum Bacteroidota; class Bacteroidia; order Flavobacteriales; family Flavobacteriaceae; genus S010-17. The sequence goes on from CAZOQL010000076.1 coordinate 6,823, forward strand.
TAAACTCGCCAAAGAATTAAAAAAACTAGGTATTGATGCCGTTGCAGATACGCACAATGTTGTACGCTCAAAACTAATACGTTTTTTTCTTTTTGGATTAAAAAAAGCAGCTATAAATAAAGGTAGATCGTCTAAAAAAGCCTTAACAAGAGTCGAAAATAAAGTTTTTAAACAGCTACAAACTACACACGAACGTTATGCAGATGTTTTTAGAAAATTAGGATTTTCTATCGATTTATCTAAACATCAATTTCCTAAAAAACCAAATTTACCTAAATTATTATTTCTTGAAAACATATCAGAAGATGGTAAAAGTTGGATTGGTATTGCACCATTTGCACAATACAAAGGCAAAATGTATCCGTTAGATTTAATGGAAGACGTAATAAAAAAATTAGCTAAAACCAAATTTATATTTCTTTTTGGTGGTGGAAAAAAAGAAGTAAAATTATTAAACACCATTGCTTCAAAATACCCAAATGTAGTAAATGCAGCAGGAAAATTATCCTTACAAGAAGAATTACAATTAATAGCGCATTTAGATGTCATGCTAGCAATGGATTCTGGTAATGCTCATTTTTCTGCCATGTTTGGCGTAAAAACGATTACACTTTGGGGTGTTACACATCCGTTTGCTGGCTTTACACCATTTACACAACAAGAAAATTGTATGTTGCCTGATTTGGTTACCTATCCTAATTTACCTTGTTCTATTTATGGCAACAAAATATGCGAAGGTTATGAAAATGTAATGCGAAGTATTTCAGTAAAAGATATTATAAATCGCCTCTAAATTTTTATTTTTTAGTTGCTCGCAACATTTCGCGTTTCCCTTTTGGTCCTGGTAAACGTTCTACAACAAAACCAACAGTTTGCATGGCTCTGCGTACAGAACCTTTGGCAGAATACGTTACTAAAATACCAGTAATCTTTAAGGCATCGTACATTTTTTGAAACATTGTTTCTGTCCATAATTCGGGTTGTGCTTTTGCCCCAAATGCATCAAAATAAATAAGATTGTATTGATTTTTATCTGTAATATCTTCGAATTTTTGTTGCCTTTTGGTTAACTCAAAATCCGCATTAATACGTATTTTTTTATTCCAAGTACTTGTGTGAATTTGAGTAAAAATTGCGACTTCCTTTTGGGCTTTTAATTCACTAACAAAATTGAGTTGTTTTATTTCAATTTTCCTAACAGGATATGCTTCTACGCCAACATAATTAACTTTTAAATTTCTTTTTTTACTTTCTAAATACGTAATAAAACAATTTAAACCTGTACCTAAACCTATTTCTAAAATACTAATAGTAGCAGTGTCGCTAAAAACATCTAAGCCATACTTTACAAAAACATGATAAGCCTCTTGAATTGCACCATTTTTAGAATGATATTGTTCCTTTAATTCTGGTAAATGAATACTGGTAGAACCATCGGAAGTTAAGAAAATTTCTCTTTTCATAAAGTAAATAAACAACAAATATACTATAAAACTTACTTTGTAATGGTTAATAAATATAGTTGAAAATGTTTTTTTAAACTTATCAATAGGAGTATTTTTGCAAAAAGAAGATACACCCAAGTATACTACTATTATGATAGCAATTGAAATACAAAAAATAAGTAAGTCTAAATTAGATAAATCTACCATAAATGGTCGAAAATTTGGAGCAACTTTTACCGATCATATGTTTATTTGCACCTATAAAAATGGTGCTTGGCAAGATGCAAAGATAACGCCTTATCAAGAATTGAAATTAGCACCATCGGCTCGTGTTTTTCATTATGGTCAAGCCGTTTTTGAAGGAATGAAGGCTTATAAAGATACCAATAATCAAGTATGGTTATTTAGACCTGATGAAAACCAAATACGTATCAATAAATCAGCTAAACGATTGGCAATGCCTGAGTTTCCAAAAGAATTGTTTTTTGAAGGTTTAGAGAAATTATTAAAAATTGATAAAGATTGGATTCCAACTAACCAAGGAAATTCGCTCTATTTAAGACCATTTATGATTGCAACTGGCAATGGTATTTTTGCTGCACCATCCGATGAATATACCTTTATGATTATTACTTCTCCATCGGGTAAATATTATTCTAAAGATGTGAAAGTTGTTATTTCTGAAAAATTTAGTAGAGCTGCAAATGGTGGCGTTGGCGCTGCGAAAGCAGCAGGAAATTATGGTGCGCAATTTTATCCAACTCAATTAGCTATAGAACAAGGTTATGATCAAATTGTTTGGACAGATTCTACCCATAAATTCATTGAAGAAGCTGGTACAATGAATATCTTTTTTAGAATAAAAGATAAATTAATTACTGCTCCAACTAGTGAACGAATTTTGGACGGTATTACCCGAAAAAGTATTATTGAATTAGCAAGAAGTCTTGGTATCATCGTAGAAGAAAGACGTGTGAAAGTTAAAGAAATTAAAAAGGCCATTAAAAAAGGAACTTTAAACGAAATGTTTGGTACAGGAACTGCAGCTGTAATTGTGCCTATTTCTCATTTTTCTCATAAAGGAAAAGACTTTGAAATTCCGAAAATGGATAATAGATACTCGGAATTCTTCAAACAACATTTAACCGATATTCAATACAACAGAGCTTCAGATCCTTTTGGTTGGCGTTATAAAGTGTAATTATTTTTCTAAGATAGTTTTTATATTAGGTTTAAAATAATTAGGACCTTTCATTACTTTACCATCTTCGCGATAAATAGGTTTGCCATCGGCACCTAATTTACTCATATTACTACGTTGAATTTCATTAAAAACGATTTCTATTTTATCTTGCATACCGTGAGAAAGCATCGTACCACATAAGATATATAACATATCGCCAAGCGCATCGGCAACCTCAACTAAATCGTTGTTTTTTGCGGCTTCTAAATATTCTTCATTTTCTTCTGCCATTAAATCGAAACGAAGTTTTACCTCTTTTTCATTGGTAAATGCAATTGGTGTTTCTCTATTAGTAATTCCAAAGGCATTATGGAATGTTTCTACGGCTTTTAGTTTGTTTTTCATTGTTTGTAGTTTATGTCACTCCAATATAGGAAAGTGTTTATTTAATTATTTATTTTTTGAAGTAAAGCCTCTATATTTTTTTTACTATTTCCAACAAATATTTCATCATCTATAATAATTACGGGTCGTTTTAAAAACGTGTATTCTTCCAAAACTAATTGTTTAAAGTCTTGCTCGGTAAGCTTGTTATCTTTTAATAATTTGTAACGTTTGGCACGTTTGCTAAATAAAGCTTCATAACTTTTGGTGAAACCGTACATTTTGTCTAATTGAGCTACCGTAATTGCGTTAGATTTAATTTCTTGAAAAATAAATGTGTTATATATTTCATCAGAAACTTTTGTTTTAATTTCTTTTAAAATACGCTTGTTAGTATCGCACGTTTTTAAGTAATAAATTTTTCTCATTTGGTAAAAATAGAATAAATAATAATTGGCACACTTTAAAATTTTAAAGAATTTGTTTTTCTAATTCTTTTTCTCGTTGTATAAGAGCAATAATACCATTATACATATCTTGTACACATTGCACTTCGGTTACGCCTAAGCGCCTTTTGTTTGAAATATCAAAAATACCCGATTTACTTTGAGAATGTTCGCCATCAACACCTCTAATTTGAACTTGGTGTTTTTTAGCTATTGCATTAAATTCTTGCTTATTATTACCTAAATTTGGTAATTTAATATGTACACTTGCTCGCATTGCTGTTCCTAAATTTGTAGGGCAACTACTAATATATCCCAATCGATTGGTATAAGAAAACGCTATTTTTTGTTGAATTTCAGATACTGCATCTGCCAATCTTTCAAATACTTGTTTAATATTACCACCTTTTTGCATAGAAATAATACGAAGTTGATCCTCTTCATTAATCCATACTAAAAAGGTTTTATCCTTATTATGAAAAATACCACGATCATTTGACCAATCTCTATTTAAACCAGCCGATTCTAAAAAACGATCGCCCGATTTGAATAAAAAATGATTATCAATAAGTGCTTTTTTTTCTTGTTTAGTCATATTATTTAAAGGATAATATGTACCCATTAATTCGCCTTTAAAGGAAATAAGAATTTTAGAAATTTGTTTTTCTATCTCATTTCTTTGTGCATTTGTAATAGCTGTACCCAACGGAAATCCTTTTACATTTCTTCCAACTCGTATTCTTGTTGATAAAATATATTTATTCTCTGGGTCTGGATTAGGTGCATTTAAATCGTTGGGGTTAAAATTAGACTTATGGGTGTTTTCTTTTTTATAGCCGTGATAATCTTCGATGATCTTATCAAACAAAGGTGCGAAAATGAGGTAAGATTCTTCATCACCAGCATAGATGCCAATACCACTATCTAAATTTTTTAAACCAGAATTAATTACATTTTTTAACGTAAAACCATTGGTAGTTTGTAGATTTTTTAATTGCTCAAAAATAGCTTCTGAAAGATGTTTTGCAAGTAAGGAGTCCGATTTTAATAATTCTCTTGGGTACATTATTTTATTATTTAATGAAAGTAATTAAAAGCATACTCCAACCAATAACTAATAATAAACCACCAATTGGTGTAATTGGACCTAATAAACGTATTTTTTTACCTTTTGCATCCGATAATAATAAGCCATAAATACTAAACGAAAACAGAAAAATACCAACAATTAAAAAGTAACTTATGTAAGTAAACAAAGGTGTGTTTTCCTCTAAATTAAAGCCAATTACTAGTAATAAAATTGCGTGATACATTTGATATTTTACCGCAGTTTCAAAACTTTTTAATTGCTCTAAGGTTCGTGTTTTTTTTAGCGCATGTGCACCAAAAGCACCAAAAATTACGGCAAGTAGCCCGTATAATGTACCAAAAAATAAAGTTATTGAAGTCATAAATATATTTTGGTAAATATACCTACAATTTTTTAGTATTTATAATTTTAAGGAAAGCTTTACAGGGCAAACTCATCCTTTTATATTTTTTATTTGAAATCGTGATGTACTTCGTAGTTCATTAGATTTTTCATCTGTTTTGACTTGCCCTAACACAAGGTTATTTTCGAAAGCCCAAGTACTTACCATATGAATAGGTGATTTTTTGCCTTTATGTTTTTGCTCCTCTTATGGTTTTACCATCTATGGCAATTATTTGTCCTAAACTTAAATTTGCGATAGAACTTACCCATTCGATGAAACAGCCTTCTATTTGGTTAAAAATACTGACTAACTTATTCTGTGTATTTATTTGATTGAAAAATTGATTGTCAGTATAATACACAAATAAAAACAACTTAACAGACTGTGAATCAGTTAATTATTATGGAAATTTATTTTAAAAAGTATGAGTTTTCCCTAACGAAATCGTTTTCGATTATTCTCTTTTTTACACCTTAAAACCTCCGTTTTTTATCTATTTCTATCTTGATAATTTATAGTATATTTACCAACTAATTATTTATTAAATTTTGACAGATGAATTACGGAAAAGAATTTAGAAAATTCG
>CAZOQL010000077.1:0-12313 GCA_964582005.1 uncultured Flavobacteriaceae bacterium
TCCATATTAATAGTTGCTCCTACTGGCAAAACAAAACTACTTACTTCTTTATCTACACCAATATGTTCTTCAACACGCTCCATCGTAACTGGTAATGTTGCCGCGCTACTACTTGTCGAAAATGCTAATAATTGTGCAGGTGCTATTTGTTTTAAAAACCATAATGGCGATTTTTTAGTATATACTGAAACCAATATTAAGTAAAAACCAATCATTAATAATAAGCCGAAAACAACTACCAAAGCGTATTTTAATAATGCTGTTAGTATAGATGCGTCTTCAGAGTTTACTATTACCGTTGCTAATAAAGAAAAGACGGCATAAGGCGCTAATAACATTATTAAATCCACCATTTTTAAAACCACATCGTTTAAAGAATCAAAAAAATCTTTTAATGGTTTGGCTCGTTTTTCATCTATTAATAATAAACTAATTCCTAGCATAATCGTAAAGAAAATAACTTGCAACATATTTTTATTTTCGGTCATTGCTTTAAAGGCATTCGAAGGAACCATATCTTCTAAAAACTGCAAAGGTCCTTTGTCTTTATTAGCTTCAAAAGTTTTCATTTTCTTTTGAACACTTGCACTATTTTCGTATTTATCTTTTAATTTAGTAATAGTTTCTTCACTTATACCAACTCCTGGCTTAATAATATTTACCAAACTAAGACCAATTGTTATTGCAATAACGGTTGTGACAATATAAATCCCTATTGTTCGCAAGCCCATTTTTTTAAATTTTGATATGTCTTTTAAATCGGAGATTCCTTTTATTAAAGAAGCTAATATTAATGGAACCGCAATAAGTTTAAGCATTTTAACAAAAATATTTCCTAAAGGAGAAATCCAATCGGATACAAAATTTTCTCCTCCATTAGTTTTTGTCATTACGATACCAAATAACACGCCCAAAACCATTCCTATTAATATTTTCCAATGTAATGCTAAGTTTTTCATTTATTCTATTTTAATTAGTCGACTAATATATATAAAAAAATTGTATTGAAAATAAAAAAATTAATACATCTTTATGAATAACTTTATAACGCAATAAATTAAGCCACAAATACTGAATTTTTGAGAACAAATTGTTTAACCGCAAACTAAATTATGAAAATAGATCGGCACGATTATTTCATTTGTAAAATCAGTAATTTTATCGTAAATTGCAAATTATTAATAATTTTTAAAAAACAAAAACAATGGCAAGTATATTAGATTTATTAAGTGGTTCAATGGGAAAAATGTTAATCTCAGGAGCAAGTAAACAATTAGGCTTAGGAGAAGGGTTAACAACAAAGGCACTTAGCACAGCTATGCCGCTAATTTTAGGAGCAATGAAAAACAATGCCTCTACACCCGAAGGTGCTTCTGGTTTATTAGGAGCCTTAAATAATAACAAACACGATGGTGGCATTATGGATAAACTAAGTAGCATACTTGGTGGTGGCTCTATAGATCAAGATGTTATGGATGATGGGGCTGGAATTTTAGGACACGTCTTTGGCGGAAAAGAAGAAAATGTTGCACAAGCAGTAAGTAAATCTAGTGGAATAGATTTAGGTTCTGCAATGAATATCTTAAAAGTAGCTGGACCATTTTTAATGGGAGCATTAGGAAAACAAGCCAGAAGTCAAGGTGTTTCTAACCAAGGTGGTTTAGGTGATTTATTAGGCGGAATGCTTGGCGGCGGACAAAAGGAGCAACAAAGTTTAGTAAATCGTTTATTAGATGCTGATGGCGATGGTAGTATTATTGATGATGTTGCTGGCATGTTACTTGGTGGCAATAAAAAATCAGGTGGCTTAGGAAGCTTACTTGGTGGCCTTTTTGGGAAATAATTTACAATGACATAACAAATAAAAATAGACTATTGTAAAAGCAGTCTATTTTTTTCGTTATTATAAATTCTTCTATCGATACTTTTATGTGCATTTCTAAATTATTTTTGCACTCAAATGGATAAATTAAAACGTAGATGGAATATTTCTTCAAACACACAATTGGTGTTAATACTTTTGGTTTTCACAATTAACGGATCTTTGTCTGGCATTATAACAAAACCTATTCTTTCTTTTATAGGAGTTTCTAGAGAAAATATTCCCTTTATTATCTATTGGCTATTATATTTCTTAGCAATAAGTGTCATTTATTACACACTTTTAATCATTATTAGTAAAATATTTGGACAATACTCTTTTTTTAAAGATTTTGCCAAACGTTCCTTAAGTCCATTTGGTCTTAAACGTTTTTTTTAACTGGTTTTAGGTAATATTTATAAACCCACATCATTGTAAAGGTAGGTATGATATCAAAACCTGGCAAACCTTCTTCAATAAGAGACAAAAAACCTGCCACCTTACCCATAGATCCTTTATACATTTTAATTATTAAATAGGCAGATAATGGTGCCCAAATCACATCCGAAAATTCTCCAACACCAGGTATTACAAAAGATAACACACCAATGATATCAAAAATAATACTCCGTAATAGTAAATTTATTTTTTTTGAATGTTCTTTTTTCATAAGGCTTTATATGTATACTAATTTGTAGTTTATTTCTAAATATGTTACAATTTATATAACTCAAATTTAAATAATTTTTGAAAATTCAATTTAATCTAAACATTATAAAATACATTTGTATTCCTAAAGTTATGCAATTATATGAAATTAAAAAAAGTTTTAAAGCGAAAAGGTTACATAGTAATTAAATTAAAAAAAATTAAGACAAATCATTATGAAGTAAAAGTAAAAATTAATGGTAAAAAAGGCCGCTTTATTTTAGACACAGGAGCTTCCAATTCATGTGTTGATTTTAAACAAGAAAAACACTTTAAGTTAATAGCAATTAACTCTACTACTAAAGCAGCTGGAGCTGGTGCAATTAATATGCCTACGCAACAAGCAAAGCATAACCACATAAAGATCCGTAAATGGACATTTAACAACTTTAATCTAGTCCTTTTTGATTTATCCCATGTAAATACAGCATTATCTCAACATAATGCCAAACCAGTAAATGGGATAATTGGCGCTGATATTCTTGAAAAAGGCAAAGCAATTATTGATTATAGAAAAAATAGACTCTATTTAAAACAATTGATTTATAAATTCTAATATAGAGAGAATTACAAATTAAAACAAGAAAACGTTTTCGTAAATTTATAAATTTATAAAAAAAGATAATAAACAAAATTGTATCTTTACACCTACGTATAAGGATTACGTATATTCTATTTTTTTAGTATTTTAAATTTTGATAAATGAAGAAATCAACAATTAAAAAAATTGCAGTAATTACATCTGGTGGAGATGCGCCTGGTATGAATGCGGCATTACGTGCTGTTGTAAGAGCAAGTGCCTTTTATAATATTGAATGTGTTGGTGTTTATAGAGGTTACCAAGGTATGATTGAAGGAGATTTTAAAACTTTAAATGCAAGGTCTGTACATCATATCATCCAAAAAGGTGGTACTATTTTAAAATCGGCTAGATCAGATGAATTTAGAACCAAAGAAGGTCGTATTAAAGCATATAATAATTTAATAGAACACCATATTGATGCTTTAGTTTTAATTGGTGGCGATGGTACTTTTACTGGCGGCATGATTTTTAATAAAGAATTTGATATTCCTGTAATTGGGATTCCCGGAACTATTGACAATGATATTTATGGTACTAATTTCACCATTGGTTACGATACTGCTTTAAATACTGCCGTTGAAGCTATTGATAAAATTAGAGATACTGCAAGTTCACATAATAGGTTATTTTTTGTAGAGGTTATGGGAAGAGATGCTGGTTTTATTGCATTAAATTGTGGCGTTGGCGCTGGCGCAGAAGAAATTTTAATACCAGAAGAAAATTTAGGAATTGATCGCTTACTAGAATCCCTTAAAAAAAGTAAACGCAGCGGTAAATCATCTAGTATCGTGGTTGTTTCCGAAGGAGATAAAACCGGTAAAAATGTTTTTGAATTGGCAAATTATATTGAAGAAAACATGCCCGAATACGAAGTAAGAGTATCGGTTTTAGGACACATGCAACGAGGCGGATCACCAAGCTGTTTTGACCGAGTACTTGCAAGTAGGTTAGGCGTAAAAGCAGTTGAATTATTATTAAAAGGTGAATATAATATTATGGTTGGTATCTTAAATAATGAAATTAAAACTACACCAATCGATAAAGCAATTAAAGGAGAACATATTATTAATAAAGAATTATTACGAATGTCAGATATATTATCTGTATAAAAATTAAATAAAATGATAAAAATAGGAATTAACGGATTTGGTAGAATTGGTAGACTAGCTTTTAGATCGGCTGTTGCAAGAAAAGATATGCAAGTAGTTGCTATAAATGACTTGTTAGATGTGGATTATTTAGCTTATTTATTAAAATACGATTCAGTTCATGGTCGTTTTAATGGTACTGTTACTGTCAAAGACGGGAACTTAATCGTTAATGGTAATACCATTAGAATTACTGCCGAAAGAAATCCTGAAGATATTAAATGGAATGCTGTAGAAGCAGATAATATTATTGAATCTACCGGTATTTTCATAACTTTAGACAAAGCCAATTTACATATTAAAGGTGGTGCAAAAAAAGTATTTATTTCAGCACCATCTAAAGATGCACCAATGTTTGTAATGGGTGTAAATCACACATCATTAAAAGCTACGGATACCATCGTTTCTAATGCTTCTTGTACAACAAACTGTTTAGCACCAATTGCAAAAATATTAAATGATAATTTTGGTATTGTAGAAAGTTTAATGACAACAATTCACGCTGCAACATCAGGTCAAAAAACTGTCGATGCTCCAGCTGGAAATTGGCGAAGAGGTCGTTCGGCTATTTTAAATATTATACCAGCAACTACAGGTGCTGCAAAAGCAGTAACCAAAGTTATACCTGAACTAGCAGGTAAAATGGATGCCATGGCTTTTAGAGTTCCTACTGCAGATGTATCGGTAGTTGATTTTACAGTTCGATTAGAAAAAAGCACTTCTTATGAGGAAATTAAAAAAATCATGAAAACTGCTTCTGAAAATGAATTTAAAGGCATTTTAGGATACACAGAAGACGAAGTTGTTTCTCAAGATTTTGTATCGGAAACCAGAACGTCTGTTTTTGATGCTGGAGCTGGTGTAGAATTAAACCCTAACTTCTTTAAAATCATATCTTGGTATGATAATGAATATGGTTATGCAACAAAAATTGTTGACTTATTAGCCTATTCAAATACTTTATAAATAATTTTAAAGTACGGAAAAAAGCCACAAAACAATATGTTTTGTGGCTTTTATATTTAAAAAAATCTAGTTATCTAGCAATATTAACAGCACGTGTTTCACGGATAACTGTTACTCTAACTTGTCCTGGATAAGTCATATCATTTTGTATTTTTTGAGAAATATTAAAGGACAACTCCGCTGCTTGTGTGTCGTCTACTTTTTTACTTTCAACAATAACACGTAATTCTCTACCTGCTTGAATAGCATAGGCTTTTTGAACACCTGTAAACGCAAAAGCTATTTCTTCTAAATCTTTTAAACGCTGAATATAGGAGTCTAAAACCTGTCTTCTTGCTCCTGGTCTAGCACCAGATATTGCATCACAAACTTGAATTATTGGCGATATTAAGGATGTCATTTCTATTTCATCATGATGTGCGCCAATAGCATTACAAACATCCGGTTTTTCTCCATATTTCTTAGCCCATTCCATACCTAATAATGCGTGTGGCAATTCACTTTCTGTTTCTGGAACCTTACCTATATCATGTAACAAACCAGCTCTTTTAGCAATCTTCGCATTTAAGCCTAACTCTGATGCCATTAATGCACAAAGATTAGCTACTTCTCGTGAATGCTGTAATAAATTTTGTCCGTAAGAAGAACGGTATTTCATTCTACCAACAACTTTTATAAGCTCTGGATGTAATCCGTGAATACCCAAATCAATTACAGTACGCTTGCCAACATCTACCATTTCCTCTTCTATCGATTTTCTAGTTTTAGCAACAATTTCTTCGATACGTGCAGGATGTATTCTTCCATCGGTTACTAATTTATGTAACGACAAACGTGCTATCTCTCTACGTACGGGATCAAAACAAGATAAAATCACCGCTTCTGGTGTATCATCTACAATTATTTCAACTCCAGTAGCAGCTTCTAAAGCTCTAATATTTCTACCTTCACGACCAATAATTCGCCCTTTAACATCATCTGATTCTATATTAAAAACAGACACACAATTTTCAACAGTTTGCTCTACACCAACTCGTTGTATAGTAGATAATATAACTTTTCTTGCTTCTTGTTGTGCTGTTAATTTTGCTTCTTCAATAGATTCTTGAATAAAAGCCATCGCATCGGTTTTTGCTTCGTCTTTAAGAGTTTTAGTCAATTCTTCTTTAGCGTCATCAGCAGATAAACCAGAGATAACCTCCAATTGTTTTACCTGGCTTTTATGCATCTTTTCCGTTTCTGATTTTTTCTTTTCTAAGAAATCTAAACGGTAATTAAAATCGGACTCTTTTTCCTCTAACGATTTATTTAATTTGGTATTCTTATCTAATTGTTGCGAAACTCTTGATTCTTTTTCACGAATTCTTTTTTCGGCATCAACAACTTTACTTTCTCGTCTTTGAATATGTTTTTCATGTTCCGATTTTAATTCGATAAAACGTTCTTTTGCTTGTAAAATTTTATCTTTTTTCAAACCATCGGACTCTATTCTAGCTTCTTTAAGTGTTGTGTTTGCTTTTGTTTTAGCATCTCTTAATATATGTCCCGATTTCTTTTTTGCATTATTAAGTGTTTGTGAGGCTTTGTTTTTTTCTAGAAATTTAGCAATTAAAAATCCTATAATTAAGCCTATAATTGTGCCAGTAATTGGCAGTAATATTCCATCCATTATTTATCTATTTTTTAGCTATATTTTCTACATCTACTAACATAGCTGGTTGTTGATTTGGTTTTATAAAAAAAGCCTACATTAGTATGGTTTTTATAAACTCCTGAAGACAGGTATAGGACTAACAAGCTGATCAAAAATCCACTTAAAAGTGGCACGATTTAACAACTTAGACTCATCCTTTCTAATTGAATAGTGTTGAGTTTATTAAACAAATAACTAATGTAGGCATTCCCAATTACGGGAGTTTGTTATATTTTAAAGAACTTATTTTTCTAAATGAGAATCTAAGATACTATTTATTTCTTGTAATTTAGTTTCTACATTTTTTACTCCTAACGAATCGGATACATTTTTCACTTCAACTTGAGAAGAAAATTGCAAGGCACACATTGCCAATACATCTTGCTTATCTTGTACGGCATAGTTTTTTTCAAATTTTTTGGACAATTCATTAATCCTTTTTACTGCTTTTCTTACTCCTTCTTCTTCCTCAACTTTAATAGTAAGAGGATAAATTCTATCCGCAATGGTTACCCGTATTTTTAATTTTTCATCCATTTACAACTATTCGCTTAATTGTACAATACATTTATCGATTTCACGAATTAACGTATTTATTTTTATCTTCGTTAAGTGTTTATCTTCTTTGTTGCCTACAATTGCATTTGCAACTTTTAAAGATTGGTGTTTTTCTTCCAAATCTTCAATAAATGAATCTTGCCTCGAAACTTTACTCAACAGCTTTTGCTCTGTTTGCTTTAACAAACTATTTTCATGCTGCAATTGTTCTTGCTTCAAAATTAGCCTTGTCAATTTATCTTCTAATAAATCAACCATTTCTAATACATTATCCATCTATTCAAAAAAGTATAAACTATTTTACAAATTTAACAGAACATAATTAAAAAACCTATTATTTTACCTTATAATATTAAAAAAATAATATTTTTAGAAATAAAAACTTAAATGGCGTAGTTTTTGTAATTTTACTTTATCTAACTTTATTAAAAAATGCTTAAAAAAACTCCTTTTCTACTTCTATTCCTATTCGTCTTTATAAACCTTGGTTTTTCTCAAACCATCTATCCAAAAAATTATTTTAAAAACCCTTTAAAAATACCTATTGTGTTAGCGGCTACTTTTGGTGAGTTGCGAACCAACCATTTTCATGCAGGTATAGACATTAAAACGCAAAGAAAAGAAGGTTTACCTGTTTTAGCCTCGGCAAATGGATATGTTTCTAGAATTAAAATTCAACATTGGGGTTATGGCAAAGCACTTTACGTAACACATCCTAATGGTTACACAACAGTTTATGCGCATTTAAAAAAATTCTCACCTGAAATTGAAGAATATGTAAAAAAAAATCAATATAATAAAGAATCTTTTGAAATTCAATTGTTTCCTCAAGCAAATCAATTAAAAGTTATCCAAGGAAAAACCTTAGCTTTTGGCGGAAATACTGGCGGTTCATCAGCACCACATTTACATTTTGAAATTAGAGATAGTAAAACTTCTAAAATAATTAATCCTTTATTGTTTGGATTTAAAGTAAAAGATAGTAAGAACCCAATTATTCAGAATGCTTATGTGTATCCTTTAGATGATTTTTCACAAATTAATCAAACAAATACTAAACAAAAATTACAATTTACCTTACAAAAAAATGGTGATTTATTGGCTACTAAAATTATAGCATCTGGTCCTATTGGTTTTGGTATTAAAACTTTTGATAGATTAGATGCAGCAATGAATAAAAATGGCATCTATAAATTAGAACTTTTTGTTAATAAAGAAAAAATCTATCAACATCATTTAGAAACTTTTTCTTTTGCAGAAGGTAAGTATATTAATCTTTTAGTAGATTATGCCCATTATTATAAAAAAAGACAGCGCATTCAAAAATGCTTTGTTGTACCACATAATAAATTAAGTATTTATAGCAATTTGATTAATAAAGGAATTATTTATGTATTAAATGGGTTGAATTATACTATTGAAATTGTAGCAAGTGACATAAAAGGAAATAAAACAAAACTCATCATTCCTGTTACTGGTAAAGAGCAAAAAATTATTTATAAAAAGGACAAACAGACAAGTAATTATTTTTTTAAACGAGATGTGTTTAATAAAATAAGTCGTAAAAACGTAACTTTAGCGATACCTAAATACAGTTTATATGAAGATTTGGATTTTGAATTTAGTTACAAAAATGGTATTGCAAGCATTCATAATGGCTCTGTTCCATTACATAAATCATTTACACTTACCTTTAATACTTCATCTTATCCTATAAAAGAACGTAATAAACTATTTATTGGTCGTGTAAATAGTAAAGGATATGTTTCCTACATAAGTACCAAACATAAGAGTGAAAAAATATACGCAAAAACTCGTAAATTTGGCAGGTATAAAATAGCATCCGATACTAAAAAACCCACCATAACACCAAAAGGATTTAAAAACGGGCAATGGCTAACGAATTATAGGTATTTAAAAGTTCGGATACAAGACAATTTATCTGGTATAAAAAAGTATCGAGCTACAATTGATGGGCAATGGATTTTAATGGAATACAATCCGAAAAATGGTATCTTAACATACGACTTTAATGACTGGAAATATAGTAACTTACCAAAAAAGGCAAAGCACTTATTAAAAATAGTAGTTTCTGATAAGCTAAATAATACTAATACGTATATTGCAACGTTTTATAGAAAAAAATAACTAAGCTCTAAAATTTATCTCTATTGAAATCCTTAATACCTACACTTTTTGTTCTTCTTTTTTTTACAAGTGGTATAATTGCACAGACCGCAACCATAAAAGGTATTGTTAAAAATAAAGAAAACAAACCTATTGAAAATGTATCTGTTAAATACAATAACAAAGGTACTACTACGGATAAAAATGGTGCTTATTTCTTAGAAATAAACTTGCCGAAAAGTAAAAAAATCAAAGTCACTTTTAGTCATATTTCTTATAATACGTATAGTAAAAGATTAAATGTTCGAAAAAATGGCATTTCTACTTTTTCACCAAAACTTAGTATCAAAACGCAAGAGGTTGACGAAGTAATTATTGATGCTACAAAAAAAGAAAAAGAAAAGGAAAGAGCTAAAGGTATTGAAATCTTAAAAAAGAAAGATATAAAAAACATTCCTACTATAAATGATGGTGTTTCTGATTTAATCAAAACCATTGGTGCTGGTGTCAATAATAGTGGCGGTGGCGAAAGCTCAACCTATAATGTACGTGGCGGAAATTATGACGAAAATTTAGTTTATATAAACGGCATAGAGGTTTATAGACCTTTTTTAGTTCGCTCTGGACAACAAGAAGGTCTGAGTTTTGTAAATGCTAATTTAACGAGCAATGTCGCTTTTTCTTCTGGTGGATTTCAAGCCAAATATGGCGATAAATTATCTTCCGTTTTAGACATAACTTATAGAAAACCAAAAGAATTTGGCATTAAAATTAATGCGAATCTACTTGGAGCAAGCGCAACTATTGAAGGTGTTTCTAAAAACAAAAAAATAAGTGCTATTCTTGGCGCTCGATACAGAAATAATAGTTTAGTCGTAAATTCAAAAGATATTGAAAGTAATTACAAACCTAGTTTTACAGATGTACAATCGTATTTAAGTTATCAATTTAACGATAAGTTAACTCTTGATTTTTTAGGAACTTTCTCCATAAATAAATATGATTTTACACCTTTTAGTAGAGTTACTAATTTCGGCTTAGTTTCGGATCCAAAAGCATTAGTGGTTAACTATGAAGGAAAAGAAATTGATAAGTATGTAACTACTTTTGGTGCTTTAAAAGCAAATTACCAAGTAAATAAAAAACTCTCTTTGAGCTTAATTAGCTCTATGTATAACACCCAAGAAGAAGAGCATTATGATATCAATGCTTTTTATGGTATTGGTGATGTAAATGCTGATTTTGGTTCGGATAATTTTGGAACAGTAGAGTTTGCACAATCTATTGGGTCGCAATTAGATCATGCAAGAAATGATTTAGATGCCCTTATTAATAACATTGCCTTAAAAGCTACTTATAAAATCAAAAAAGATACAGATGTTAGTGATATTTTTGAAATAGGCATAAAATACCAACACGAAGATATTAAAGATAGAATTATTGAATGGGAAGTAATTGATTCCGCAGGTTTTTCGGTAAGACCACTTGATTTGATTGGTAATATAAATGACCAACCTTATAATCCATATACTGGTCCAATTGTTCCGTTTACGGATGTTAGAGCTACCAATCATATTAAAATTAATAGAATATCTGGTTTTGCACAATGGAGTAGAGAAACTTACATAAAGGATTCGAAAATTTGGATAAATGTTGGTCTTAGAACTCAAACTTGGAATGTACAAGGAACAACTGGAACAAATATTATCACCCAAAGAACCACATTAAGTCCTAGAGCTCAACTCTCCATTAAACCAGATTGGGAAAAAGACATGTTATTCCGAATTTCTGGTGGTTATTATCACCAACCTCCATTTTATAAAGAATTAAGAGATGCTAATGGTGTTGTTCATCAAAATATAAAAGCACAACAATCTATCCATTTTGTTGTTGCAAATGATTATAATTTTAAACTTTGGGAAAGACCTTTTAAATTAGTTACTGAGGCTTATTATAAAAAATTAACCAATGTCAATCCATTTACAATAGATAATGTTCAAATTAGGTATGCTGCTGAAAATAATGCTACTGCCTATGCTATGGGTTTAGATGTAAGGGTTAGTGGTGAATTTGTACCTGGTACTGAATCTTACTTCACCATAGGTTTATTACAAACCAAAGAAAATATTGATGATAGAGGATATATCTATAGACCAACGGATCAACGTTTAAAATTTGCTGTTTTATTTCAAGATTATTTACCAAAAAATAAAAACTTTAGAATGTATTTAAATATGGTTTACAATACTGGAGTTCCTGGCGGATCACCTTCATACGCAGATTCTTATGCTTACCAAAACAGACTAAAAGATTATTTTAGATCGGATATTGGTATGAATTATATGTTTGTAGACGTTAATAAAAAATCAAATTTAAAACTATTTAATAGATTTAAAGAGTTGAGTTTTGGTGTTGAATTATTTAACATGTTTGATGTTAAAAATACGATAACCAATACTTGGGTTAGAGATGTATCATCAAAACAATCGTACGCAATACCAAATTATCTTTCTGGAAGATTATTAAATGCGAAAGTTAGCATGCGCTTTTAAGGCTGTTTTCTTTAGTTAATTAAATATAATATCTAGCTCATTTCTTCTATTTACTTGATGCTCTTCATTAGAACATTTTACACCATCTGTACATTTATTTTTAAGTTGGGTTTCTCC
>CAZOQL010000078.1:0-12078 GCA_964582005.1 uncultured Flavobacteriaceae bacterium
GTAACTTTTTTAATTCTGACAGACTTTCTTTAACTACTAAACTTGATTGTAATCCTATAGTCAAATATACAACTTCTTAGACTTATATTATAATTAAATTGGTATAAATCTTTAATTGTTGTTGTTGTTGTTGTTGTTGTTGTAAAATTACAAAACCTTATTAATTAAACATCTTTTTTTCAATTAAAGTATGAATCAACTAATTAATTAATACATTATTTTTAATTAGAATTCACCCTTTAATTGAAAATGATTTTTTGTACTTAACTTTATTTTTCATCTACTTAAGTAGCTAAGTAGTACTGGTAAAATATGTTTTAACACAGCACAAACTCAATTTTACAAACATAAATAAAAGTTACGTTCTATTTTTTTACTAATTGAAAGTCAAGTTTTATTTATTAAAAATTTTATAATTAAATTGGTGTAATGGCTATTAACCTGAGTTCGACCTAATATTTGTTTTCAGTTTGAATGAATTTTTATTCAATTTGAAGTCAAATTATCGAAGGACTAACTGGTTAGTTTAAGAGAATTTGGCAATAATTGGGAAAAATTCATCAAATCCGAAGGAAACCCCAAGAAAAAGTAATCTTTTTCTTGGGGTTTCCTTTTCTTGGGATTCTGAAAATCAAATATTAGGTCGAACTCAGGTTATTAATGAATTAATAGTTATTTTTGCTTCTTAAACGAATATCATGAAAGTTATATTAAAAATTTTACTCTTTATTACTTTAATTTTAATAGCTATTGGGTATTATTTAAAAAATTACACTACAATAAACGGGGAAATTTATATTGGATTTGCAGTGCTAATTTTTGCTTTTTTACTTATGCCTCTTTTTATATATCACAGATATAAAAATAGAATTGGTGATTTTGTAGATAAAAGAATGGAAAAAGAGCTTCCTAAATCCGACACTACAAATTAATTTAAATTTCTTTTTTCAACAAAAAATTTAGTAACAATTTTACTACATTTTTCAGCCAATAAACCACTTAAAACTTTTGTTTTAGGATGTAATTGTGTTTTGTGAAATTGAAAGCCACGTTGTGTATCTGCAGCGCCAAAAACTATTTTACCAATTTGTGTCCAATAACTTGCGCCAGCACACATTTGACAAGGTTCTAGAGTAACATAAAGTGTACAATCTTTTAAATATTTACCACCTAAATAATCGGCTGCCGAAGTAAAAGCTTGCATTTCGGCATGTGCAGTAACATCGTTTAGGGTTTCGGTTAAATTATGTGCTCTTGCAATAATTTTATCTTTACAAACAATAACTGCTCCAATAGGAACTTCATTTTTTTCATAAGCATACTCCGCTTCTTCATAAGCTTTTTGCATAAAATAAGTATCGTCTTTTGGTTGTAGCATTTTAAAAATTTAAAGTATTAATAGTAATGTTTTTATTTATTTTTATTAATTGTTTTATCACTTTACTGTTTTTATTGCTAAATAATTGATGTGTCCCATTTAATGCTGTCGTATTTAATAATTTATATTTCTCTAAAACTACTTTTGTCTGTTTTGCAACTGCTTCACCCGAGTCAATAATAGTTAGTTTATTTCCAACTATTTTCTTTATTTGTGGTATTAAAAACGGATAATGACTGCATCCTAAAACTAAATAATCTGTATTTTTTTCTAACAAATTAGATAAATACTTCTTTAATAAAGCATCCATTTCGGCAGATTCTATCTTACCAGATTCTATCAAAGGAACCAAGCCTTCGCCAATCTGCTCTATAAGTTGAATATCATTTGCTATAGTATTGGATGTTTTCACAAAAAGTTCGCTATTTAAAGTGCCTTTGGTAGCAAGTATACCTATTTTGTTGGTTTTGGTTTTTAAAGATGCTGGCTTAATAGCAGGTTCAATGCCAATAAACGGCACATCATATTCTTTTCTTAAAGTTTGAATTGCATTGGTAGTTGCCGTATTACAAGCTACCACAATTATTTTACATCCTTTTTTTAGTAAATATTCGGTATTTTTAATACTAAGTTCTCTGATTTTTTCTTTGGAATATTGCCCATAAGGTGCATTTTTACTATCGGATAAATAGATAGTATTCTCTTTTGGTAGAAGAGAAACAAGCTCTTTCCAAATGGACAATCCGCCAACGCCAGAATCAAAAAAACCTATAGGATTCGTACTCATTTTACAAAAATAGGAATAATAATTCTAATCCGACTGATGACTTTATACTATCCTCTAATTTATAAATTAAAATTGTAATTTCGCTATGTGAAAAATATGCTGCAACATATTAACAATCCAGAAGATTTACGGAAACTTTCTTTGACAGATTTACCCAATCTTGCCAAAAATTTACGTGCGTTTATCATTAACGTAGTCGCTACAAAAGAAGGGCATTTAGGGGCAAGTTTAGGCGTTGTTGAACTAACCATTGCGTTACATTATGTGTTTGATACACCAAACGATTTGTTAGTTTGGGATGTTGGTCATCAAGCTTATGGACATAAAATTTTAACCGAACGAAAAACTGTTTTTGACACCAATAGAGAATTGAATGGCATCTCTGGTTTTCCAAAAATTACCGAAAGTAAATACGATGCTTTTGGTACAGGTCATTCTTCTACTTCCATTTCGGCAGTTTTAGGAATGGCAATTGCATCTAAGTTAAAAGGTGATTTTTTCAAACAACACATTGCCGTAATTGGCGATGCAAGTATTGCTAGCGGTATGGCTTTTGAAGCTCTAAATCATGCTGGTGTTAGTGATTCAAATATTTTGGTGATTCTTAATGATAATGCTATGGGGATTGACCCAAATGTTGGCGCATTAAAAGAATATTTAACCAGTATAAAAAAAAATAAAAAGAATTGTGATACTACTATTTTTGAAGCATTAAATTTTAATTATTCGGGTCCAATTGATGGACATAATGTAGAATTAATAATTACGGAATTAGAACAATTAAAAAAAATATCTGGTCCAAAATTGTTACACATTACAACAACCAAAGGTAAAGGCTTGGCTAAAGCCGAAGAAGAGCAAGTTACGTATCACGCACCTGGTAAATTTGATAAAATTACTGGAGAATTACTAGTATCCAAACAGGCTAAAAAAACCAAATACCAAGATGTTTTTGGACACACATTAGTTGCTTTAGCTAAGCAGAATGAAAAAATAATTGGAATAACACCAGCAATGCCTACAGGAAGTTCGTTAAAATATATGATGTGTACTTTTCCTAAACGTACTTTTGACGTTGGTATTGCCGAACAACATGCGGTAACTTTATCGGCAGGAATGGCAACACAAGGTTTGATACCTTATTGCGCCATTTACTCCACCTTTTTACAACGTGCATACGACCAAATAATACACGATGTCGCTTTACAAAAGCTACCCGTTATTTTTTGCATTGATCGTGCGGGCATTGTTGGCGAAGATGGCGCTACACATCATGGTGTTTTCGACATTGCTTATTTACGATTAATACCTAATTTAATTATTTGTGCACCAATGAATGCTAATGAATTGCAAAATATGCTATACACAGCTCAATTAGGCTTAGATTTACCTATTGCTATTCGATATCCTCGTGGAGAAGCCCATTATACAAGTAGTAAAATGCAATATAATGTGAATGGTTTTAAAAAAATAGAAATTGGTAAGGGAAACCAAATTTCGTTTGGCAGTAAAATTGTTATTTTAAGTCTTGGTACTATTGGTAATACTATTATTGACATCTGCCAAGAAGAAAAATACAATATACAAATTGCACATTATAATATGCTTTTTGTAAAACCACTAGATGAAGAATTGTTACATCAAATAGTGAGCAAATTCGATAAAATAATTACCATAGAAAATGGTACTATTGTTGGTGGTTTTGGAACTGCAATTTTAGAGTTTTTACACACAAACAACTACCAAAAAATTAAACTAAAACGCTTAGGTATTCCAGATACTTTTATACATCACGGAAAAATAGATGAATTAAATATTCAAGTTGGTTTAGATGCTTGTTCTATTAAAAAAGAGATTGATTTGTTTTAAAAATTCATTCCTTTTAATTGTTTATATACCAAAATTGCAGCACTATCCGATAAACTTGATACATAACTACAAACTAACATAACTCTATCATAGGTTGTGTCTTTGGTAATTTGGTATTTTTCAGGTAACAAACACATTACCAATTTATCATAATTGGAAGCTTCATTCATATAATTTTTATTTACCGCTTTTATGAAAGTATCTAGTAAACTAGATATAATATGATACCCGGAAATTTCCTTTTCAACAACCTCTTTACTTTTGTAAATTTTATCGACACTAATTTTAATAATATCGTTTATTTGTGCTTCGTATTTACTTTTATCCAATAAAGAATACGGGAAATTACCTTGTAAAATTCGCTCTTCATTGGTAATAAAAATAGAAGCTGCTTCTTGAATTAAGTTTCCAATAGCTAAGGCTCTCAAATAACTCAATCGATCTTTTGTAGTGGTTAATTTGTAATATTTCTTAGTATTAATGGTGTTTTTTACTAATTTAATAAGGTATTCTAAGGCATAATCTTCTTCTACTAACCCTAAATTTATACCATCTTCAAAATCTATTATGGTGTAGCAAATATCATCGGCAGCTTCAACCAAAAATGCTAATGGATGTCTGTTAAAAGCTATGTTATTATCTTCTCGCAATTTGGTTAATCCTAATTCATTTACGATATCTAAAAACGTGTCTTTTTCCGATTGAAAAAAACCAAATTTTTTATCTACTATATGTTTGCTTGGTTTTTTAGGTAAGGATTCCTTTGGATATTTCATAAAAGCACCTAAGGTTGCATACGATAACCGTAAACCACCTTGCACTCCTACTCTATTTTCGGTTAAGATTTGTAAACCATTTGCATTTCCTTCAAAATCAATAAGATCTTGCCATTCTTTTTCATTTACTAAAGATTTAAAAACTTGTCCGTTACCTGTTTTAAAATACTCGCCAATTGCTTTTTCACCACTGTGGCCAAAAGGTGGATTTCCAATATCGTGTGCTAACGCAGCTGCAGCAACTATAGATCCAAAATCATTGGTTTGATATCCTTTTTCTTGTAAGTTTGGGTATTTTTCAAGTAGTTGTTTACCTACAATGCGCCCTAATGATCTAGCTACAACCGATACTTCTAAACTATGGGTTAATCTTGTATGTACAAAGTCCGTTTTTGATAACGGAATGACTTGTGTTTTGTCTTGTAGACTCCGAAAGGAATCTGAAAAAATAATACGATCAAAGTCTACTTCAAAACCAATACGAGTTTCATTTTCATCTATTCTTTTTCGTTCTTTTGTATCGCCTTGTTTTTTTAATGAAAGTAATTTTTCCCAGTTCATGGATTTTATTTTTTTCAAAGGTACGTAATTCTCTTATAAAAAAAATCAGGGCTTCACTTTAAGTGAAACCCTGAAATTAAGATAGTTATTTTTTTGAATATTAATTGATGACAATAGGAATTCCGTTATAGAAATCTAATACTTTACTTTTAAAAACAAAATTATATTTAGCATTAATCACTGTGATTTTAGAGTTGAATAAGCGGCTTTTTACCAAATCAAAATCAAAAGAATTCATTGCGCCAAGTTTATATCTTTCTTCTGCTATATTAAAGGATGCTTCTTGTGCTTTTAAAGAGCTTAAAGAAGATTCGTATTGTTTTAAAGATGCTTTTGCATCTAAATAGGCTCTTTCAATAATTTCACGAAGTTTTAATTTTTCATCTACTAAACCTTGCTCAATAATTTCTTTATTAATCTTCGCTTTATTGATGGATGCTTTTCTTGCTTTACCATCAAATATGATATAACGAGCTGTAATTCCTAAGCTATGTCCGTGATTATCGTTGTATTGATTTGTTATATTATTAAATGCGCCATCACCACTAAAACGATAAGCGTAAGATGTATTTAAGCCGTAATTTAAATTCACACTAGGTTTTAAATCTGTTTTGGCAATTTTTATACCTAATTCGGCTTGTTTTATATCTAATTCGGCTCTTTTAATTTCAGGTCGGTTGGTCATTGCTTTTTGAAAAACACCATCCGAATTACTATACAACAATATTGCTTTATCTAAATTTATAATTACTTCTTTAATATCAAAATTAAGCGATGGTACTTGTATTAATTGGGCTAAATTAAGTAAAGATAAATCCAACGCATTTTCTGATGTAGTTAATTGTTCTTTATTAGATGCTAAGTTGGCTTGAATATCTAATAAATCGACTCTTGGCTTTACACCAGCATTAATCAATTCTTTCATTCTATTAAGCTGAATAGTAGTTATTGTTATTTGTTCTTTGGCTAATTTGATATTTTCTTTATTGAATAAAGCATTCAAATAATTATTGGCAATTTGTAGCGAAATATTAGCTTGTAAAGTTTCTACATTCAAATCGTTTAGAGCAATATTATTATTTACTTGTTCAATCAACATTTTATTTCTTCCGCCACTATATAGGTTATAGGTTGCCGAAATACCAAAATTATTAGATGGGTTTACACGTTCGTATTTGGAAGTAACGCCAAAATTTTGACTTACCGATGCCGATACATTTGGCAACAATCTTGCCTTGGCAATAGTTACATCTTCTTTGGTAGAATTGGTGTTTAAGTTTGCTCTTTTTAAGGAAATATTATTTTCTAATGCATAATCTACACATTCTTGTAAAGACCATTTTTTTTGTGCATTTCCTAAAGAGATGCTTAGTACAAAAATAATTAGGGTAATTAGTAACTTATTCATTCGTATGAAATTTTATAATGATATGACGTTTGAAATAATTATTTGTTACATTTTTTGTCTTTTTTTATACCATTTATATAAAAAGAATATGCCTATAGTCAAAAATAAGTAAGGAAATAGCATTAAATAAATAATACCTGAGTTGATTCCTTCCGCCATTTCACTATCTCCATTTTCAACCACTGCTTTACACATAGCACATTGTGAATATGTTGTGCTAGTCATTAAAAATAAAAGAAATAAAAATAATTTTTTCATTTAACGAATATAATATGGCGAAATCATTAGGTAAACAATTACACCTGTTACCGCAACATAAAGCCATAAATAAAAAGCAAATTTTCCCAGTTTTTTATGTTTAGTAAACTCTTTATTTAAAGCTCTCGCAAAGGTGAATAAAACAAATGGTATTACTATAATCGAAAGGATAATATGAGATATTAAGATAAAATAATACACGTATTTAATAGTTCCTTCGCCTCCAAAAACCGTACTGTTAGAGGTTGCATGATATAAGATATATAATATTAAAAATAGAAAAGTAAAAGACATGGCTGTTTTCATTAAACCTTCATGTAATTTTTGTTTACCATTTTTAATTGCCCATAATGCTGTAATTAAAATAAGTGCTGTTGTGGCATTTATAGTAGCATAAATTGGCGGTAAAAAAACTGGCATGTCAATATCTAGTTTAATTCGAAACAAAGATGCGACTACAATAGGAACAAGTATAGAAATTACTTTTATTAGTTTGGTGTAATTTTTTGGAGTACTCATATTAGTTAGGAGTTATTCGTTTAACAGAAGTGCAATATCTTCTTTCAACATTTTTATTTGCTTATTGTCTAATCCGTCATAAAATTTAATAGGATTTTCAATACCGCCAATGGTTATAGAACGTGATCTAATAAAACCCTTTTTATCAATTAAAGCAAATAAACCAGAATGTTCAAAACCGCCTTCGGCTTCTTTATTTTCACCAGCATATAATTTAAAGCCTTCATTAGATAATTTGTAAATCGTTTCTAATTCTCCCGTTAAAAAATGCCAATTTTTCATTGTTGCTCCTTTTTCTAAAGCGTATTGTTTTAAAACATTTGGACTATCTCTTTTCGGATCAATACTTATTGAAATAATTCCGAAATCGTCATTTTTAGAAAACGTATTTTGTATTTTAACCATGTTTACGTTCATTTTAGGGCAAATAGTTGGACAAGATGTGAAGAAAAATTCTAAGACTACTACTTTACCTTTAAAATCAAGGTTTGTTACGGTTTTATTATCTTGATTGGTAAAACTAAACGAAGGTATTTGCTCAAATTTCAATAAATTTTTCGCTCCTTTTTTATTTTTAATTTTTTCAATTTTATCAGATTTTACAACTTCTTGATTTTTAATCGAATTTATAATTTTTGGTATGGAATAAATACCAAATACTAAAATGATAAAAGCAATACCGATATAGGGTTTATTTTTCATTATAATTAATTTTCTTTTTCTTTAAATGGATTTTTAAATACGCTTTCTTTTTTATTCTTTTTTAAGGCTAATCGATATTCTGCCAATAAAATTTTTACATCATCAACCATCTTTTGATGGATTATTGAAACTGTTTCGGCATTATAACCATATAAAAAACCATCGGTCATATCTTCATCTTTATTTCTTCCTCTTAGTGAAACGTCTTTATCTACAATAAATGTATGCGCGGAATAACCTTTACTATCTATGGATAGATTGGTATTTAAACTATTAAATATAGTGTGGATGTTTTCTTTTGTTGTAAAAACAAATTTCCAATTACTAATATCGGTGTTAAACGCCAATTCTTTTTTTAATATTTCTGCATTTTTTTCTGTACCTAACGGAAGAATAATTACAAATTGAAAGTCAACAAAGCCGTTAAAGTGTTTGTATATTTTTTCATTGAGGTTTAATGCATTGGTTTTATGTTGTAAAAGCTCTTCTCCAAAAAAACTTAAAATGGTTATTTTATTTTTAAAAGTGACTTTTTGTTGAGGTTCTAAAGTAATAATATCTATAATATTATTTTGTAAAACTGGCAAGCGTCTAAAGTCATTTTTACCAGTTAATATCATTAAGTACAATACTAATGGCCCAATAAGTAAGGTGAAAAGTAACCAAAATTTTTTCATTTGTAAATTATTTATGATATAAAAAAGATTGCCTAAAATAATTCAGGAAATCTTGTTATTATTAACTACTACAAGTCTTTAATGAAAAGTAGTAATAGATTTAAAAACGCCTGTAAAATTTTCACCAACAGAACCACCTTCTACTAATAAATAAAATGTTAAATATGCTATAAACATTATTAAGGTCCACACAATATAGCGTCTAAACCATTTATCCTCTTCATTTAGATGCATAAAAAACCAAGCAATATAATATGCTTTCACCAAAGTAAGAATTAAAAAAATCCAATTTAAAGGGCTTGTTCCTAAAACTTGATTTAAATGTAATACATCTGGTTTATAAATACCTAAAACAACTTCTACAAGTGTAATAACGGTTAGTATTCCAAATACTCGCCATATTAAACCTTTATGTGATTCTGCGTGTGCCATAATTAAATGTTATAATTTATTAAACTAAGTAGAAAAATGTAAAAACAAATACCCAAACTAAATCGACAAAATGCCAATATAATCCTGATTTTTCTACCATTTCATAATGTCCTCTTCTTTCGTAAGTACCAACTAACACGTTAAAAAGAATAATAACATTAATTAATATTCCTGAAAATACGTGAAAACCGTGAAAACCTGTTATAAAGAAAAAGAAATCACCAAATAAGGTTTTTCCATATTCGTTTACTTTTAGATTTGCACCTCTTACAACTTGTGTTGATGTTGCTAATAATTTGGTAGACTCTACCCTACTTAATATTATTTTCTTTTTTGTTGCTTTATCAATTTCTTGTGTTCTAATAGCAAGTTCTGGGTGTTTTTTAAAACCTTCGGTAACTTGTTGTAAACTTAATGCTGGCACTGCTGCCTCGCTAACAAACCACAAACCATTACTACGAGTATGTTGCACACGTTCATTATGTGTGTTGGAAGCAAAGCTTTCTAAAGTTACTTGATGCCCGTCTTTATCAACAAATTGTGCAATTTCACCAGAACTTAATTCTACTGCTCCGTAACTTCCCTTAATAAAATTTTTCCATTCCCAAGCTTGAGAACCCAAGAATATGATACCACCAATTATGGTTAAAAGCATATAAAATGCTACTTTCCCTTTTTTCATTTGATGCCCAGCATCTACAGCTAAAACCATAGTTACAGAAGAAAAGATTAATATAAAAGTCATAAATGCCACATAAATCATTGGCATTGGTGTGTGTGTAAAAGGTACGTGTGTAAAAACTTCATCAGCTATTGGCCAACTATTTAAAAATTTAAAACGTATCATACCATATGCTCCTAAAAATCCAGCAAAAGTTAATGCATCCGAAACTAGAAAAAACCACATCATCATCTTACCATAACTGGCATTAAATGGTCTTTCTTCGGTGTTTTCAACTGATAAAGTCGCTTCCATAAATAAAAATTTAATTAGTAATTGTTTTTATGAGTAAATTCATAAAAGTAGCAAAGATAAAAATCTTATTGAATTATCCCTAAAGAACTGCCAAAAAAAATAAAAATAAAAACAGCCATAAACCGCCTAAAAAGTGCCAAAATATCTCTCCTAATTTTATACCAAGCATATTTGTTGAAGTATATTTTTTGTTGAAATTTTTAAATAATAAGACTAAAATAACTAGTAAACCTATAATAACGTGAACTGCATGAGCAAAAGCAACAATATCAAATAAAGAAGAAGCCACATTGCTTTTTGGTCCTGTAAAAAATAAACCTAAACTAGTTAATTCAACATACCCTTGGTATTGAAAATATACAAAAGATCCTCCTAATAAAAAAGTAACAATTAATAAAAAAGTAGTTGTTTTTTTATTTCCTTGTTGCATTGCTTTTTTTGCAAAGTAAAAGCTAACACTACTTATAACAATTAAAAATGTAGCGAGATAAAATATTTTTGGCAAATCAAAAGAAACCCAATCTTCTCTTTTGCTACTTATAATATAGGCACTTGTTAACCCTGCAAATGACATTGTTAATGAAACTAAGCCAAAATAAAGCATTTGCGTAAACGTTTTTTCTTTTAATTGAATATCCATAATTTAATGTAAAAATTTATCTATAACAAAGATAATTTGAATTAATGTAATATATAAAACACTTGATAACATAAGTTTTCTAGCCGTTTTGTCATCTTGATTTTTATGTAGTTTAAATCCATAATACAACATAACTAAGCCTAAACCTAAAATAATAACTGCCGTTAAAGGTAGTATATATAATTTACCTGTTTTTCTAAAAACTGGTAAAATAGATGCGATTATCATCAATATGGTGTAGGAGATAATTAATTTTGTAGCTTTTTTATTCTTTTCTCCAGTTGGCATCATATTAAACCCTGCTTTTTTATAAGCCTCAAATTGCAACCAGCCTATTGCCCAAAAATGTGGGAATTGCCAAAAAAATTGTATCATAAATAAAATTCCTGTTTCTATTCCAAAATTATTAGTAGCAGCAACCCAACCTAACATAAAAGGAATTGCTCCTGGTATTGCTCCTACAAAAACACTCAATGACGTTACTGGTTTTAATGGTGTATAAGCACTGGTATATAAAAAAACAGAAATGGCACTAAACATTGCCGTTTTGGGGTTTATACTATATAAAGAAATAATTCCTAATAGCGTTAAAATTACAGCAATTGACATTGCCATATTGACGGTCATACGTTTAGCAGGTAAAGGTCTATTTTGAGTACGTGGCATTATTGCATCGGGCTCTCTTTCAATAATTTGATTATAGGCATTGGATGCACCTACCATACAATAACCGCCAAAAATTAATAAAAATAAAATTTTATAATTAACCTCATCAATAGCTAACAAATAACCTGCAACCGAAGATATTACAACGCTTACAGATAAACCGAATTTAGTTAATTGTTTGAAATCGATTAAAAAAGAAATTGTTTTATTCAAAAAATGAAAAGGTTTTTATTACTAATTTCGTGCAAAGATATTATTAATTAATAATTTATACGGAATAAATAAAAAATTTAAAAAAAATGTTTACAATTCATTATTTTGTTTTAAATTTGCGCTCGCAATTATTACAATTATACACTATAAGTAATGATTTTTGCGAAAGTAGCTCAGGGGTAGAGCATCACCTTGCCAAGGTGGAGGTCGCGGGTT